>NZ_BAAACP010000064.1:0-618 GCF_039521565.1 Paraclostridium tenue | reverse complement strand
ACCTGGTTGATAGGTCAAAGGTGGAAGTGCAGTAATGTATGTAGCTTATTGATACTAATAGATCGAGGACTTGACCAAGATTATTTAATCTTACAAATGATATGCAGTTTTCAAAGTATTAATTAAAATATTATTTTAGAAAAGTATTGACATATATTTATTAAAGTGATATTATAATACTTGTTCAAAAATGAATAAACATTTAATCTAGTTATTATAGCAAAGAGGATACACCTGTTCCCATTCCGAACACAGAAGTTAAGCTCTTTAGGTGATGTGCCGAAGTGGCGGAACTGGCAGACGCACAGGACTTAAAATCCTGCGGGACTTACCTCTCGTACCGGTTCGATTCCGGTCTTCGGCACCATTTATAAAGTGGACCTTTAGCTCAGTTGGTTAGAGCGCCCGGCTCATAACCGGTAGGTCCGGGGTTCGAGTCCCTGAAGGTCCACCACTTTAAGAACTTTGAAAATTAAACAGTAGGTTAATTATATAAGATAATTCTTTATAGAATTAAATAACAAACAACCAAGCCAGATATTCAGATAATGATAGCTGAGCGATGGACAACTTTTATTTGAGAGTTTGATCCTGGCTCAGGATGAACGCTGGCGGCGT
>NZ_BAAACP010000063.1:0-855 GCF_039521565.1 Paraclostridium tenue | reverse complement strand
CCCTCCACCTCGACCAATTATGGTGGGTATAGCTCAGTTGGTTAGAGCGCCAGATTGTGGCTCTGGAGGTCGTGAGTTCGACTCTCATTATCCACCCCAATACGGCGACATAGCCAAGTGGTAAGGCAGTGGACTGCAACTCCTTGATCCCCAGTTCGAATCTGGGTGTCGCCTCCATAGAAGACATAATTTAAGATATGCCGAAGTGGCGGAACTGGCAGACGCACAGGACTTAAAATCCTGCGGGACTTACCTCTCGTACCGGTTCGATTCCGGTCTTCGGCACCATTTTAAAATAATATCGCGGGGTGGAGCAGTTGGCAGCTCGTCGGGCTCATAACCCGAAGGTACAAGGCCCATTGGTCAAGCGGTCAAGACACCGCCCTTTCACGGCGGTAACAGGGGTTCGATTCCCCTATGGGTCACCAATTAAATATGCGGGTGTAGCTCAATGGTAGAGTTCCGGCCTTCCAAGCCGGCTGTGAGGGTTCGATCCCCTTCACCCGCTCCAGATAAACACATGGGACTATAGCTCAGCTGGGAGAGCACCTAGTCCCACCAATTGCGGCCTGGTAGTTCAGCTGGTTAGAATGCCAGCCTGTCACGCTGGAGGTCGAGGGTTCGAGTCCCTTCCAGGTCGCCAAAAAAAGAATACGCGGGAATATGGCTCAGTTGGTAGAGCAAATGACTGTTAATCATTGGGTCACAGGTTCGAGTCCTGTTATTCCCGCCAACTTTAATAATAAAACAACTAAAATGTGGGAATATGGCTCAGTTGGTAGAGCAAATGACTGTTAATCATTGGGTCACAGGTTCGAGTCCTGTTATTCCCGCCAATATGCTAGTGTGGCTCAA
>NZ_BAAACP010000062.1:0-529 GCF_039521565.1 Paraclostridium tenue | reverse complement strand
TGGGGTGGATAATGAGAGTCGAACTCACGACCTCCAGAGCCACAATCTGGCGCTCTAACCAACTGAGCTATACCCACCATAATTGGTCGAGGTGGAGGGACTCGAACCCCCGGCCCCATGGTCCCAAACCACGTGCGCTACCAAACTGCGCTACACCTCGGTAATAATCTTTATATAAAAGTGGTGGACCTTCAGGGACTCGAACCCCGGACCTACCGGTTATGAGCCGGGCGCTCTAACCAACTGAGCTAAAGGTCCACTTTGTATGGTAGCGGTAACAGGAGTCGAACCTGTGACCTTTCGGGTATGAACCGAACGCTCTAGCCAACTAAGCTATACCGCCATAATCATATGGTGCCCAGAGGCGGAATCGAACCACCGACACGGGGATTTTCAGTCCCCTGCTCTACCGACTGAGCTATCTGGGCATTTGGCGGAGAGGGTGGGATTCGAACCCACGGCCCCTTTCGGAGTCACTGGTTTTCAAGACCAGCTCCTTAAACCACTCGGACACCTCTCCATTATTGGT
>NZ_BAAACP010000061.1:0-550 GCF_039521565.1 Paraclostridium tenue | reverse complement strand
CAAAGGTTTCCTCAGCACGGTCGGAAATCGTGCGAAGAGTGTAAAGGCAAAAGGAAGCTTGATTGCAAGACATACAGGTCGAGCAAGGACGAAAGTCGGACTTAGTGATCCGGTGGTTCCGCATGGAAGGGCCATCGCTCAACGGATAAAAGCTACCCTGGGGATAACAGGCTTATCTCCCCCAAGAGTCCACATCGACGGGGAGGTTTGGCACCTCGATGTCGGCTCATCACATCCTGGGGCTGTAGTAGGTCCCAAGGGTTGGGCTGTTCGCCCATTAAAGTGGTACGCGAGCTGGGTTCAGAACGTCGTGAGACAGTTCGGTCCCTATCCGTCGCAGGCGTAGGAAATTTGAGGAGACCTGTCCTTAGTACGAGAGGACCGGGATGGACGTACCTCTGGTGTACCAGTTGTTCTGCCAAGGGCATGGCTGGGTAGCTATGTACGGAATGGATAAGCGCTGAAAGCATCTAAGCGCGAAGCCAACTTCAAGATAAGATTTCCCACCGTAAGGGTAAGATCCCAGGAAGACTACCTGGTTGATAGGTCA
>NZ_BAAACP010000060.1:0-574 GCF_039521565.1 Paraclostridium tenue | reverse complement strand
ACATGTTTCAATGCCATTCTCCCAAATCATCCCACCCTCTCCCTCTCCCTCTGAGTCCAAAAGTCCGTTATACACATCTGTGTCTCTTTCCCTGTCTTGCATACAGGGTCGTCATTGCCATCTTCCTAAATTCCATATATATGTGTTAGTATACTGTATTGGTGTTTTTCTTTCTGGCTTACTTCACTCTGTATAATCGGCTCCAGTTTCATCCATCTCATCAGAACTGATTCAAATGAATTCTTTTTAACGGCTGAGTACTTATTACATTTTAATGCATATACACGGAATCTAGAAAAATGGTACTGAAGAATTTATTTACAGGGCAGCATTGGAAAAACAGACTTATGGACATGTTCCAAGGGAAGGAGTGGGTGAGATGTATGGAGAGAGTAACTTGGAAATTTACATTAGCATATGTAAAATATATAGCCAATGGGAATTTGCTGTATGATGCAGGGAACCCAAAGCCAGTGCTGTGACAATCTAGAGCGGTGGGATAGGGAGAGAGGCAGGAAGGGGGATCAAGGAGGAGGGGACATATGTATAGCTAAGGCTGATTTATGTTGATGTA
>NZ_BAAACP010000059.1:0-606 GCF_039521565.1 Paraclostridium tenue | reverse complement strand
TCTAATAATGAGTGATGTTGAGCATCTTTTCATGTGTTTGTTAGCCATCCGTATGTCTTCTTTGGAGAAATGTCTATTTAGTTCTTTGGCCCATTTTTTGATTGCGTCGGTTATTTTTCTGGAGTTGAGCTGCATAAGTTGCTGGTATATTTTTGAGATTAGTTGTTTGTCAGTTGCTTCATTTGCTATTATTTTCTCCCATTCAGAAGGCTGTCTTTTCACCTTGCTTATATTTTCCTTTGTTGTGCAGAAGCTTTTAATTTTAACTAGATCCCATTTGTTTATTTTTGCTTTTATTTCCAGAATTCTGGGAGGTGGATCATAGAGGATCCTGCTGTGATTTATGTCTGAGAGTGTTTTGCCTATGTTCTCCTCTAGGAGTTTTATAGTTTCTGATCTTACATTTAGATCTTTAATCCATTTTGAGTTTATTTTTGTGTGCGGTGTTAGAAAGTGATCTAGTTTCATTCTTTTACAAGTGGTTGACCAGTTTTCCCAGCACCACTTGTTAAAGAGATTGTCTTTAATCCATTGTATATTCTTGTTTCCTTTGTCAAAGATAGTGTCCATAGGTGTGTGGATTTATCTCTGGGCTTTCTATTTTGT
>NZ_BAAACP010000058.1:0-609 GCF_039521565.1 Paraclostridium tenue | reverse complement strand
TTGTCAATTAGGTTTGTCTTCCTAAGACCGCTTGGCCTCCGACTTAGTTTTCTATGTATAGGTCTTTAGTTTCTTTAGGTAGATATATTCCCAAGTATTTTATTCTTTTCGTTGCAATGGTGAATGGAATTGTTTCCTTAATTTCTTTTTCTACTTTCTCATTATTCGTGTATAGGAATGCAAGGGATTTCTGTGTGTTGATTTTATATCCTGCAACTTTACTATATTCAGTGATGAGCTCTAGTAATTTTCTGGTGGAGTCTTTAGGGTTTTCCATGTAGAGGATCATGTCATCTGCAAACAGTGAGAGTTTTACTTCTTCTTTTCCAATTTGGATTCCTTTTATTTCTTTTTCTGCTCTGATTGCTGTGGCCAAAACTTCCAGAACTATGTTGAATAGTAGCGGTGAAAGTGGACACCCTTGTCTTGTTCCTGCCTTTAGGGGAAATGCTTTCAATTTTTCACCATTGAGGATAATGTTTGCTGTGGGTTTGTCATAGATAGCTTTTATTATGTTGAGGTATGTTCCTTCTATTCCTGCTTTCTGGAGAGTTTTTATCATAAATGGATGTTGAATTTTGTCAAAGGCCTTCTCTGCATCTATTGAGA
>NZ_BAAACP010000057.1:0-636 GCF_039521565.1 Paraclostridium tenue | reverse complement strand
AACTGATGGAAAATTAAAATTAGCTAAGAAAGCTAAAGAATTAGGATTAGATGCTATACATGATACAGTTCATGAAATGTGTAAAGATGAAGCTAGACATGGTAAAGCATTCTTAGGGTTATTAAATAGACATTTTGGAAAATAATATAAGAAGTACTATATAATTTCCCTTATTATAAATTAAAAATATGAAAAATTTTGAAATTTATGGTTTAATATAGTAATATAGGGTTAATATATAAGAGTAAGGTTAAATGTTAAATTAATAAAGAAATTAATAAAGAGTTTATATAAATATAGGAGGATTTTAATATGAAAAAGTTTGTTTGTACAATATGTGGATATATACATGAAGGAGAAATGCCACCAGAAGTGTGCCCTATATGTAAAGCACCAGCTAGTAAGTTTGAGGAAATGAAAGGTGAAATGACTTGGGCAGATGAGCATAGAATAGGAGTAGCACAAGGGGTAGACCCAGAGATAATAGAAGGATTAAGAGCTAACTTCACAGGAGAATGTACAGAAGTAGGAATGTACTTAGCAATGAGTCGTCAAGCAGATAGAGAAGGATATCCAGAAGTAGCAGAAGCTTATAAGAGAATAGCATTTGAAGAAGCAGAACATGCAGCAAAATTT
>NZ_BAAACP010000056.1:0-686 GCF_039521565.1 Paraclostridium tenue | reverse complement strand
TGGAACTCTCTTGCTTTTTCCATGATCCAGCAGATGTTGGCAATTTGATCTCTGGTTCCTCTGCCTTTTCTAAAACCAGCTTGAACATCTGGAAGTTCACGGTTCACGTATTGCTGAAGCCTGGCTTGGAGAATTTTGAGCATTACTTTACTAGCATGTGAGATGAGTGCAATTGTGCGGTAGTTTGAGCATTCTTTGGCATTGCCTTTCTTTGGGATTGGAATGAAAACTGACCTTTTCCAGTCCTGTGGCCACTGCTGAGTTTTCCAAATTTGCTGGCATATTGAGTGCAGCACTTTCACAGCATCATCTTTCAGGATTTGAAATAGCTCAACTGGAATTCCATCACCTCCACTAGCTTTGTTCGTAGTGATGCTTTCTAAGGCCCACTTGACTTCACATTCCAGGATGTCTGGCTCTAGATGAGTGATCACACCATCGTGATTATCTGGGTCATGAAGATCTTTTTTGTACAGTTCTTCTGTGTATTCTTGCCACCTCTTCTTAATATCTTCTGCTTCTGTTAGGTCCATACCATTTCTGTCCTTTATCGAGCCCATCTTTGCATGAAATGTTCCCTTGGTATCTCTAATTTTCTTGAAGAGATCTCTAGTCTTTCCCATTCTGTTGTTTTCCTCTATTTCTTTGCATTGATTGCTGAAGAAGGCTTTCTTGTCTCTCCTTGC
>NZ_BAAACP010000055.1:0-785 GCF_039521565.1 Paraclostridium tenue | reverse complement strand
TTATAGCAAAGAGGATACACCTGTTCCCATTCCGAACACAGAAGTTAAGCTCTTTAGCGCCGATGGTACTTGGTGGGAAGCTGCCTGGGAGAGTAGGACATAGCCACGTAATCTTTTTTTATTTTAAGTTAATGTGGTAGATTATAATAATTTAACGCTATTTCTTTGAAATTGTATAAATAATAATTTTAAGACGATTATTTTAAGAATCAACTCAATATAATCAAGGATAAAAATAGAGAATAAGTAATTAATAGATTTTGAATTGATTTAGAAACCAACATCTATAGATAAAAAATTTATTTACAGAAAGAATTTTAAAGTTATCAGAAAAGGTATGATATATTTCTCAAGTTGTCTTGAGCGAAATAAAGGTGTGTGTGGATACAATAATAAATTCATAAGAAGATACAGGCAAACCGTCCTTAAATTTTATAATAAGCTCTAGTTCAATAATACGCTAAATTAATGACAGTGGCTTAAATATATATCAATTAAAGTAAGTATATGAAGGGGAAGTTGTTAAGCGTAAGAAAAAATGTACAAATAAGCAATGAAATTTTAATAAATAGATAAGCTATAATATGTATATTATATAATTTGGATATTAATGATTTGATTAATAATCAATTAAATAAAAAATAATAAAAAATTTTTAAAAAAGTGTTGACGTTATAAAAAAAAGATGATATAGTATTACTTGTCCTTAAGAAAAGGGCAAACAAATAAATGAACTTTGAAAATTAAACAGTAGGTTAATTATAAAAATTCTTTTTAAAGAATTA
>NZ_BAAACP010000054.1:0-801 GCF_039521565.1 Paraclostridium tenue | reverse complement strand
CGCGGCTGGGAGACGCCACTGGCGCCTTCCTGACCTCAGCTCCGCTCCTGCCTTGCCTTTGCACCTAGGCCCCAGGCGTCCTTGGGGAGGGCTTAGGGGACGGTGGCTTGCACACTGCCAAGGGCTCCAGCAGGAAGAGCTCTGTGTGAGCGAAGGAAAGGGCTAGTGCAGGGCTCCTCCAGCCGTTGCTTGGCCGCCCAGACTCAGCGCTGCACGGAGTGCACCAGGCTCCCAGGGTCCCTGGCTGGGGTCTGCAGCCCCACACACCCGGAGGCTGACTCCCTGGGCGCCCAGCAGCTGCCTCACACACGTAGCTTCCCTAGCGCTCTCCTCCCCAGCAGAGACGTGTGCAGCTGGTTGGGGCCTGCCCCTGCGTGCCTGGGCTCCCGCCCACAGCCCCAGCTCAGGGCAAGCAGCCCCTGAGCCAAGACCTGCAGGAGGCGCAGAGCGCCCCCACCTGGAAGCCGAGTGAACGGCTGGCGGGGAGGCGAGCCTCCTCGAGGGAAGAAGAGGCAGCCCAGCCTCGTTTGGCTCAAGCCCTACTTGGCTGGAGCCGAGTGCGCCTCCAGGACGGCAGAGCTCCAGCTCTGCTCAGAGGCCCGATCTGGCAGAGTTGCTGGCGCGAGGCTGCTCTGCCCTGGGCGAGCCTTGCCCAGACTTGCCTCACAGCTAGGCTTCCTTCCCAGGAAGGAGCAGGCTGCGCGCGGCTGGGAGACGCCACTGGCGCCTTCCTGACCTCAGCTCCGCTCCTGCCTTGCCTTTGCACCTAGGCCCCAGGCGTCCTTGGGGAGGGCTTAGGGG
>NZ_BAAACP010000053.1:0-830 GCF_039521565.1 Paraclostridium tenue | reverse complement strand
AAAAACGTCTTCTATACTATGAGTAAGTTTTGTTATGCTATCATAACCCATCATAGCTGAAGAACCTTTAATAGTGTGCATTGTACGGAAAATCTCTTCTATTTCTTCTTTCCCCAAATTTCCTGTTTCTGATTGTCCTCCAAGTAAAATTTCTTCTAATTGCTCTAATAATTGCATATTTTCATGCACGTAAAATTCATTTAAAGAATCCATTCCGCTCATATTTTTCTCCTTTATTAATTAACACAATAAATTCAGTTTTTAAAAATGGAAGCATAAAAGCTTCCATTTTTATCATAATTTAATAATCCAAAATTATTTCTTACTAGAATTCATTCATGCTAAAATAATTTTTTTCATCATTATTAAAGTTTATATGCTTTTTAGAACTATTTATATCTTTTAGTTTAAAGTTTTCAATAAGTGATTTAAGCATTTGAGCTTGTCCACTTAACTCTTCACTAGCAGCAGCACTTTCTTCTGATGTTGCAGAGTTTGTTTGTACTACTTCTGAAATTTGTTCTATTCCTAATGTAATTTGATTAATAGCACTAGCTTGTTCTTCAGATGCTTTTGCTATTGCTTCAACTACTACAGTAGTTTGTTTAGTTGCATCTATTATTTTTTCTAATGATCTAGCTGTGTTATCTACAATTTCAGTTCCCTTATCAACTGCTTCTATTGAATTTACAATAAGTGTAGATGTATTTTTAGCAGCTTCTGCTGATTTTGCAGCAAGATTTCTTACTTCATCAGCAACAACAGCAAATCCCTTACCAGCAGAACCTGCACGTGCAGCTTCTACTGCAGCATTTAATGCTAATATATTT
>NZ_BAAACP010000052.1:0-830 GCF_039521565.1 Paraclostridium tenue | reverse complement strand
AAAAACGTCTTCTATACTATGAGTAAGTTTTGTTATGCTATCATAACCCATCATAGCTGAAGAACCTTTAATAGTGTGCATTGTACGGAAAATCTCTTCAATTTCTTCTTTCCCCAAATTTCCTGCTTCTGATTGTCCTCCAAGTAAAATTTCTTCTAACTGCTCTAATAATTGCATATTTTCATGCACGTAAAATTCATTTAAAGAATCCATTCCACTCATATTTTTCTCCTTTATTAATTAAGAATAATAAATCTTGTCTTTAAAAATGGAAGCATAAAAGCTTCCATTTTTATCAAATTTATAAAATATTGTTCTTATATTATTGAACTTCATTCATCCCAAAACAACTCATTTCATCATTATTAAAACTTAAATGCTTACTAGTTCCATTTATATCTTTTAAGTTAAAGTTTTCAATAAGTGATTTAAGCATTTGAGCTTGTCCACTTAACTCTTCACTAGCAGCAGCACTTTCTTCTGATGTTGCAGAGTTCGTTTGTACTACTTCTGAAATTTGCTCTATTCCTAATGTAATTTGATTAATAGCATTAGCTTGTTCTTCAGATGCTTTCGCTATCTCATCAACTACTGTAGTAGTTCTATTTGTTGTACTTATTATTTTTTCTAATGATTTAGCTGTATTATCTACAATTTCAGTTCCCTTATCAACTGCTTCTATTGAATTCTCAATAAGTGTAGCAGTATTTTTAGCAGCCTCTGCTGATTTAGCAGCAAGATTTCTTACTTCATCAGCAACAACAGCAAATCCCTTACCAGCAGAACCTGCACGTGCAGCTTCTACTGCAGCATTTAATGCTAATATATTT
>NZ_BAAACP010000051.1:0-853 GCF_039521565.1 Paraclostridium tenue | reverse complement strand
CTGATCTCCTTCAGAATGGACTGGTTGGATCTCCTTGCAGTCCAAGGGACTCTCAAGAGTCTTCTCCAACACCACAGTTCAAAAGCATCAATTCTTCGGTGCTCAGCCTTCTTCACAGTCCAACTCTCACATCCATACATGACCACTGGAAAAACCATAGCCTTGACTAGATGGACCTTAGTTGGCAAAGTAATGTCTCTGCTTTTGAATATGCTGTCTAGGTTGGTCATAACTTTTCTTCCAAGGAGTAAGCGTCTTTTAATTTCATGGCTGCAGTCACCATCTGCAGTGATTTTGGAGCCCCCAAAAATAAAGTCTGACACTGTTTCCACTGTTTCCCCATCTATTTCCCATGAAGTGATGGGACCGGATGCCATGATCTTCATTTTCTGAATGTTGAGCTTTAAGCCAACTTTTTCACTCTCCTCTTTCACTTTCATCAAGAGGCTTTTTAGTTCCTCTTCACTTTCTGCCATAAGGGTGGTGTCATCTGCATATCTGAGGTTATTGATATTTCTCCCGGCAATCTTGATTCCAGCTTGTGTTTCTTCCAGTCCAGCGTTTCTCATGATGTACTCTGCATATAAGTTAAATAAGCAGGGTGACAATATACAGCCTTGACGTACTCCTTTTCCTATTTGGAACCAGTCTGTTGTTCCATGTCCAGTTCTAACTGTTGCTTCCTGACCTGCATACAGATTTCTCAAGAGGCAGGTCAGGTGGTCTGGTATTCCCATCTCTTTCAGAATTTTCCACAGTTTATTGTGATCCACACAGTCAAAGGCTTTGGCATAGTCAATAAAGCAGAAATAGATGTTTTTCTGGAACTCTCTTGCTTTTTCCATGATCCAGC
>NZ_BAAACP010000050.1:0-915 GCF_039521565.1 Paraclostridium tenue | reverse complement strand
GAACCTGTTTTCCCTGCACTGCCTTGACGTTCAAGCCGAGGATCGACTCCCACCACGTGTGCACGTGGGACAGCCCTGTGGGAAAGCCTCGTGGGAAAGCCTCGTGGGAAAGACACGAGGGAAAACCATAGATGCTTTGATCCACGGGGCGGACTGCGTGACACTGCTGCTACCGCTCTGGAGGAAAGCGCAAGTGCATGCCCGCATTCGAGACGAGGACTGACTCCCCTGGGGAGACTCCAGAAGTACCCCAAGATCCATGTCAGCACTGGAGAGGAATCCTCAGGTTCCGGCCCTGAGTTCACACAAGGTCTTAGGCCCCGGCATCAGCGGGAGAGGAATTCCGAAAGGCCCCCGAGGAACTCGCATGGGGACTGGCCTTTCCTGAGGCCACCAGAGCGGGTCCCTGAGGGCCCCGTCGTAAGTCGAGAGCACCTGCCGCAACTCGAGAAAATCCAGGAGGTTTTGCCCTCCAGGCGAGATGAGGCCCATTTCCGCTGAGGCTTCTCGAGGCTAATCACATCTAACCCCTGGAACTTCCAAAGGGTCCTTCACACCCTTTCTGCAACTCAAGAAGTTCCCGACACACCCGTCTCCACTCGAGAGGAAGCACGAGGGTCCCGAACACATCCAGGGGAGCCCCGTTTCCGCCTCCGAGCTCGAGATGAGGGATCCTTTCCCTGTTTCGTAGGGAAAGAATTCCCGGCGTTCCCGTCGCATCTCAAGAGGAGGCGCTCTCCACAGGAAAGGCGAGAGGAACTCCAGGGTCGTGCCACCATTCCAAGAGTCCCCCAGATGTGTCAGTCCATTCCAGAGGAACCTGTTTTCCCTGCACTGCCTTGACGTTCAAGCCGAGGATCGACTCCCACCACGTGTGCACGTGGGACAGCCCTGTGGGAAAGCCTCGTGGGAAAG
>NZ_BAAACP010000049.1:0-930 GCF_039521565.1 Paraclostridium tenue | reverse complement strand
ACCAATAATGGAGAGGTGTCCGAGTGGTTTAAGGAGCTGGTCTTGAAAACCAGTGACTCCGAAAGGGGCCGTGGGTTCGAATCCCACCCTCTCCGCCAATTTAATTATGGAGAAGTACTCAAGTGGCTCAAGAGGATCCCCTGCTAAGGGATTAGGCTGGGTTAACCGGTGCGAGGGTTCGAATCCCTCCTTCTCCGCCAATTATGTCGAGGTGTAGCGCAGTTTGGTAGCGCACGTGGTTTGGGACCATGGGGCCGGGGGTTCGAGTCCCTCCACCTCGACCAATATGTGGACCTTTAGCTCAGTTGGTTAGAGCGCCCGGCTCATAACCGGTAGGTCCGGGGTTCGAGTCCCTGAAGGTCCACCATAATAAAATAGGGGTGTAGCTCAGTTGGTAGAGCGTCGGTCTCCAAAACCGTGCGCCGGGGGTTCGAGTCCCTCCACCCCTGCCACTGAAAATTAAAAAAACATAGATTTATCGAGGTGTAGCGCAGTTTGGTAGCGCACGTGGTTTGGGACCATGGGGCCGGGGGTTCGAGTCCCTCCACCTCGACCAAATGAGGGCCTATAGCTCAGGTGGTTAGAGCGCACGCCTGATAAGCGTGAGGTCGCTGGTTCGAGTCCAGCTAGGCCCACCAAGTGTTTGCCCAGATAGCTCAGTCGGTAGAGCAGGGGACTGAAAATCCCCGTGTCGGTGGTTCGATTCCGCCTCTGGGCACCATTTTTATGGCTATGGCGGTATAGCTTAGTTGGCTAGAGCGTTCGGTTCATACCCGAAAGGTCACAGGTTCGACTCCTGTTACCGCTACCATCTAGGTTTATACTAAATAAGAACTTTGAAAATTAAACAGTAGGTTAATTATAAAAATTCTTTTTAAAGAATTAAACAACAAACAACCAAGCCAGATATTCAGATAATGATTAGCTGAG
>NZ_BAAACP010000048.1:0-1050 GCF_039521565.1 Paraclostridium tenue | reverse complement strand
TCCCATTCTGTTGTTTTCCTCTATTTCTTTGCATTGATCAATGAGGAAGGCTTTCTTATCTCTCCTTGCTATTCTTTGGAAGTTTGCATTCAGATGCTTATATCTTTCCTTTTCTCCTTTGCTTTTCACTTCTCTTCTTTTCACAGCTATTTGTAAGGCTTCCCCAGACAGTCATTTTGCTTTTTTGCATTTCTTTTCCATGGGGATGGTCTTGATCCCTGTCTCCTGTACAATGTCACGAACCTCATTCCATAGTTCATCAGGCACTCTATCTATCAGATCTAGGCCCTTAAATCTATTTCTCACTTCCACTGTATAATCATAAGGGATTTGATTTAGGTCATACCTGAATGGTCTAGCGGTTTTCCCTACTTTCTTCAATTTGAGTCTGAATTTGGCAATAAGGAGTTCATGATCTGAGCCACAGTCAGCTCCTGGTCTTGTTTTTGTTGACTGTATAGAGCTTCTCCATCTTTGGCTGCAAAGAATATAATCAATCTGATTTCGGTGTTGACCATCTGGTGATGTCCATGTGTAGAGTCTTCTCTTGTGTTGTTGGAAGAGGGTGTTTGCTATGACCAGTGCATTTTCTTGGCAAAACTCTATTAGTCTTTGCCCTGCTTCATTCCGCATTCCAAGGCCAAATTTGCCTGTTACTCCAGGTGTTTCTTGACTTCCTACTTTTGCATTCCAGTCCCCTATAATGAAAAGGACATCTTTTTTGGGTGTTAGTTCTAAAAGGTCTTGTAGGTCTTCATAAAACCGTTCAACTTCAGCTTCTTCAGCGTTACTGGTTGGGGCATAGACTTGGATAACTGTGATATTGAATGGTTTGCCTTGGAAACGAACAAAGATCATTCTGTTGTTTTTGAGATTGCATCCAAGTACTGCATTTCAGACTCTTTTGTTGACCATGATGGCTACTCCATTTCTTCTAAGAAATTCCTGCCCACAGTAGTAGATATAATGGTCATCTGAGTTAAATTCACCCATTCCAGTCCATTTTAGTTCACGGATTCCTAGAATGCTGACGTTCACTCTTGCCATCTC
>NZ_BAAACP010000047.1:0-1221 GCF_039521565.1 Paraclostridium tenue | reverse complement strand
AAGGGAGGAATTCAAAATGGCTAAAGCTAAATTTGAAAGAAATAAGCCACACGTTAATATAGGAACAATAGGTCACGTTGACCACGGTAAAACTACATTAACTGCAGCTATAACAAAAACATTATACGATAGATATCAATTAGGAGAAGCAGTAGATTTCGCTAACATAGATAAAGCTCCAGAAGAAAGAGAAAGAGGAATCACAATATCAACTGCACACGTTGAATACGAAACTCCAAACAGACACTACGCTCACGTTGACTGCCCAGGACACGCTGACTACGTTAAGAACATGATAACAGGTGCTGCTCAAATGGACGGTGCTATATTAGTATGTTCAGCAACAGATGGACCAATGCCTCAAACAAGAGAGCATATATTATTATCAAGACAAGTTGGTGTACCATACATAGTAGTATTCTTAAACAAATGTGATATGGTAGACGACGAAGAATTATTAGAGTTAGTTGAAATGGAAGTTAGAGACTTATTAAACGAGTATGAATTCCCAGGAGATGATACTCCAATAGTAAGAGGATCTGCTTTAATGGCATTACAAGATTCTTCTTCAGAGTGGGGAGACAGAATAGTTGAATTATTCGAGCAAATAGACGAATATATACCAGCTCCAGAGAGAGATGTAGATAAAGACTTCTTAATGCCAGTAGAAGACGTATTCTCTATAACAGGAAGAGGAACAGTTGCTACAGGTAGAGTTGAAAGAGGAGTATTAAAAGTACAAGACGAAGTTGAGTTAGTTGGATTAGCTGACGAGCCAAGAAAGTTAGTAGTAACAGGAGTAGAAATGTTCAGAAAGTTATTAGACCAAGCACAAGCTGGAGATAACATAGGAGCATTAATAAGAGGTATACAAAGAAATGAAATAGAAAGAGGACAAGTTTTAGCTAAGCCAGGAACTGTTAAGCCTCACACTAAGTTCAATGCAGAGGTATACGTATTAAAGAAAGAAGAAGGTGGAAGACATACTCCATTCTTCGATGGATATAGACCACAATTCTACTTCAGAACAACTGACGTAACAGGAGCTTGTAAGTTACCAGAAGGAACTGAAATGGTTATGCCTGGAGATAACATCCAAATGACTATAGAGTTAATAAACTCAATAGCAATAGAAGAAGGATTAAGATTCGCAATAAGAGAAGGTGGAAGAACAGTAGCATCAGGTGTTGTTGCTTCTATAATAGAGTAATTCTCTTATTC
>NZ_BAAACP010000046.1:0-1224 GCF_039521565.1 Paraclostridium tenue | reverse complement strand
AGGATACACCTGTTCCCATTCCGAACACAGAAGTTAAGCTCTTTAGCGCCGATGGTACTTGGTGGGAAGCCGCCTGGGAGAGTAGGACGTAGCCACGTAGTCTTTTTTTATTTAAAAAATCTTAATTTAATATAGAAGAAAACGATATTTAAAGGTGTTGATATACAAAAAATCTATTTGTAATATTTTGAATATTAATATAAAATTTTAATAGAAATTATATACTAGGAGGAGTATTATGAAGAAGGTTTTACTATTATGTAGTATGTTGTTTTTAATGACATCATTAGCTTTAGTAGGGTGTAGTAAAGAGGAAGAAACTAGAAATGAAAAAAAGTATAATTATTATACTGCAGACCAACTTAAAGAAGCAATTGAGAAAAAAGAAGATATTACATTGTTAGATATACAAGTTGAAAAAGATTATAATAAGCACCATATAAAAGGTGTAATTCCTACATATGCATATCCGGTAGAAACTAAAGATGAACAAGCTAAATTAGATAAAATATTACCTAAGTTAGAAAAAAGTGAAAATCCCATAATAGTAGTGTGCCCAGGTGGTGGCGGTGGAGCTAAAAGAGCTATAGATCACTTAGAGTCTAAAGGTATAAAATCAGATAGATTGTTTATACTAGAAAATGGTCAAAAAGGTTGGCCTCATAAGGAATTACTAGAAAAATAATTTTTAAGAGCTATTTTAATTAAAATAGCTCTTTTTTAATAAGAAAATTTATATGAATATAATTATTCTTATAAATATATAAAATATTAAATTTATTTTCAATTTTTGTTTAAAGCAAATGCTGAAGGGTATATATCTATTATAACAAGTTAATAAAAAATTAATATGAATTAATTTTAATTTATTATAGATAAGGTTAAAGGGAGGATTTTAATATGAAAAAGTTTGTTTGTACAATATGTGGATATATACATGAAGGAGAAATGCCACCAGAAGTGTGTCCTATATGTAAAGCACCAGCTAGTAAGTTTGAAGAAATGAAAGGTGAAATGGTTTGGGCAGATGAGCATAGAATAGGAGTAGCACAAGGTGTTGATGAAGAAATAGTTGAAGGATTAAGAGCTAATTTTACAGGAGAATGTACAGAAGTAGGAATGTATTTAGCAATGAGTCGTCAAGCAGATAGAGAAGGATATCCAGAAGTAGCAGAAGCTTATAAGAGAATAGCATTTGAAGAAGCAGAACATGCAGCAAAATTT
>NZ_BAAACP010000045.1:0-1316 GCF_039521565.1 Paraclostridium tenue | reverse complement strand
TTTTGAACTATTTCATAAGCCCCATGTCTAAATACTTCCTTTATATTTAAGGCTGGAATAATATATATTTCATCTCCTATTTTTACCTTCATACCATCTACTATTGCTAGTGTTAAAGGAATACGAAGTATAATCATTGTTCCTTTTCCTTTTTCACTATCTATACTAATAGAACCTCTTAGTTTACGAATGTTAGTATATACAACATCCATTCCTACACCTCTACCAGAGTATTCACTTACAGCTTCTTTAGTAGAAAATCCTGGTGCTAAGATAAAGTTATAGGCTTCTTTATCACTTATATCTTCAATATTTTTATTTGTAATGCCTTTTTCAATTGCTTTTTTTACAATAGATTCTTTATCTAATCCTCTACCATCGTCTTTAATAATAATAACAACATCTCCACCAGTATTTTTTGCTTCTAATGTTACAGTTGCTTTTTCTGGCTTTGAAGTCAATTTACGTTCTTCAGGAGTCTCGATACCATGATCCATACTATTTCTTACCATATGCATTAAAGGATCTGATATATTTTCTAAAATATTTTTATCTACTTCAGTTTGCTCACCTATTAGCTTTAAATCTACTGATTTTCCTGTTTTTCTACTCATATCCCTTACAACTCTTTGCATTTTTGTAAAGGTAGAAGAAATTGGAACCATACGAATTGACATAACTACATCTTGTAGTTCATTTGTTAGTTGATGTAATCTTCTTGCTTGCTTTTCAAAAAGATCTCTATCAAAGTTTTCTAGTTGTGACTGTTTTTCTACCATAGATTCAGTAGTAACAATTTCTCCAACTAAATTCATTAAAGTATCTACTTTACTAATATTTACAGTTAAATAACTATTTTTATTATGTGTATGATTGTTTTCTTTTTTAGTGTTCTTTTCTTTTTTAACTTCTTTTTCTATTTTTTTATCAGTATCTGCCTTAACAATTTCTTCTTTTTTAGGCTCTTCTTTTATTTCTTTTATCTCTTCTTTTGCTTTTTCCTCTACTTCCAATTCTTCTTTTGATGTATTGTCAATAACTTCTACATCATCATTTTCATTATCATTATTAGTGCTTAAGTTAACTTTTCCAAAAATATTTTCTAGTTCAGTTTTATCTGTGACTTCTTTTATTTCAAAGCTTTCTAAAAACATAGTTTCTTTAATAGGTTTTTCAAGTACAGATTTTTCTTCTTCAGTTTTTACATATAAAATAAATCCATCTTTGATTATAATATCATCACATTCACCCATTAAATCTTCAGGTACAGTTTTTATAAAAGAACACATATTTTCAATTGAATTTACTACACCAAA
>NZ_BAAACP010000044.1:0-1409 GCF_039521565.1 Paraclostridium tenue | reverse complement strand
GATCTTTTTTTATAAAATATTAACTGAGGAGTGATTAAAATATGACTAAAAAAATATTTAAAGAACATGAAATATTAGAGTTATCTAAGAATAAATACGTAAAAAATGTGACTTCTAAAGGGATAACTTATACTAATGAATTTAAATTACAGTTTATTGCAGAATATAAAGATGGAAAAAATTCGAGAAAAATTTTTGAAGATGCAGGGTTCGATATTGAGATGATTGGTGTTAAACGAATAGATTCAGCTAGTTTAAGATGGCGAAATGCATATAAAGATAAAGGGGTTTTAGGTTTAGATGATACTAGATCTTTAAATTCAGGAAGAACCATTAATAGAGTGTTAACTATTGAAGAAGTTCTTGCTAAGAAGGATGCTGAGATAGCGTATCTCAAAGCGGAGCTTGAATTGATAAAAAAGCTCGAGCTACAAGAAAGGCAGGTGATAAATAAGAAGTTATCACCATCTAATATATTTAAAATAATACAAAATTTAATTAAAGATTTTAATCTTAATAAGTTGACGAGATATTTATGCAAAATTGCTAATGTCTCTACTTCAGGTTATTATAAATTTTTAAATAACTTTAAAACTAGAGATATGAACGAATATAGCGATCTTAAATCAAAAGAAATTATTCTAAAAGCATTCAATTATCGCGGGTATAAGAAAGGTTCTAGATCTATAAAAATGATATTAAAGAATAAATTTAATATCATAATGAATAGAAAGAAAATCCAAAGGATAATGAGAAAATATAATATTATTTGTCCAATACGGAAAGCTAATCCATACAAACGCATAGCTAAGGCGACAAAGGCGCATAGAGTTGTTCCAAATAAGCTTAATAGAGCATTTAAACAAAATATACCTGGAAAAATAATGTTAACTGATATCACATATATGCCGTACGGCAATAATAAAATGGCGTATTTATCTACGATAAAAGACTCTTCAACTAACGAAATACTAGCATATAAACTTTCCAATAGTTTAGCTATAGACATTGTAATTGAAACTATAGATAAATTGATAAAATTAAAACCATTTAGATTACATAAAGATGCATTTGTACATTCTGATCAAGGGTTTCATTACACAAGTCCAATATTTCAAAGACTACTTAAAGAAAATAACTTAGGTCAATCTATGTCTCGAAGAGGTAACTGTTGGGATAATGCTCCGCAGGAGTCATTCTTTGGACATATGAAAGATGAAATTGATTACAAAAATTGTAACACAATAGAAGAACTTAGAATTTTAATAGATGATTATATGGATTATTATAATAATGATCGCTGTCAGTGGAATTTAAAAAAGCTAACTCCTGTACAATACAGAAATCAGCTTTTATCAGTTTTTTAATAACTCTCTTTTTCTAGTGTCCTTGACAAAGGGTCCACTTTA
>NZ_BAAACP010000043.1:0-1553 GCF_039521565.1 Paraclostridium tenue | reverse complement strand
TTAACCTACTGTTTAATTTTCAAAGTTCATTTTGTCTTTCGTGTTTGCCCTTTTCTCAAGGACAAGTAATACTATACCATCTCATTTTAATATCGTCAACACTTTTTTAAAACTTTTTTTATTTTTTTATTTATATGTTAAATTAACCATATATTTTTTTAACAAATAATTAGTATAATTAGATCTATAAACCCAATTATACTAACTATTTTAGTCTCTACTAGTCTACTTGAGTAAGTAATCTTTTAATTATATCCATTAATTTCATTTCTCCAAGATCTTCATGAGTTATAGCTACCACAGCTTTTATTCTATCTTCTGAATTATCCCATTTATATGATCTCACATTTAATATAGCCCCTTCTGGCATTAATTCTTCTAAATCTACACCAATTTCATCTGTTAGTGTCATATATTCATCGAATAAATCTTCATTTTCCATTTCGCTTATGTCATATGCTTCTTTTATTATATTATTTAGTTCTTCTACATCTATGCTTATTTGATATGCTATAGTATCTTCTCTCTTAGACCCCTTACTTAAATCCTTATCTACACTGAAAGGACTTTCATTTTCTATTATCGATCTTATTTCTTCACTATCTACAATTTCATTCCCAAATAGTATGTACATATACAATTCTCCTCATCTATATTATGATTATTTTGCTATAGCTTCAATTAGACAATCTTTCAATGAGTATCTTACTCCTTTTTCTTTAGCCATTCTTATAAGATATGAATATTTTGATTTCTTTGATTCTAAATCATATATAGCCACATCTACTAATTCTGGATCACTAACGCATTGAAAAAAGTTTTCTGCATTTTTAATCTCTAACTGAGCTGCTTTTATCTCTTTTATGATTTTTTCATTTTCTATATTTGTTCTTTTACTTTTTATCCTAGGCATAATTTCCTCCTGTATTTTAAATATATACCTAGAATCTTGACAAATATTACTTCACATATACATATAGTTCATATTTTTATGTATATATTAACTTTTTAATATGATTTTGACAATACTATATATATTAATTATAAGTTTTATAAAAATATTAAATAAAAAAACATCTAATTCATTGAATTAGATGTTTTACACTGGTGGGATTAACAGGGCTCGAACCTGTGACCCCCTGCTTGTAAGGCAGGTGCTCTCCCAGCTGAGCTATAATCCCGGATATATATGGTGCGCCCAAAGGGACTCGAACCCCTAACCTTCTGATTCGTAGTCAGACACTCTATCCAGTTGAGCTATAGGCGCAATTTGTATGGAGGCGACACCCAGATTCGAACTGGGGATCAAGGAGTTGCAGTCCACTGCCTTACCACTTGGCTATGTCGCCATTTTTACATATATAAAAAAATGGTGATCCATCCGCGACTCGAACGCGGGACACCCTGATTAAAAGTCAGGTGCTCTACCGACTGAGCTAATGGATCAACTTATATGGGGTGGATAATGAGAGTCGAACTCACGACCTCCAGAGCCACAATCTGGCGCTCTAACCAACTGAGCTATACCCACCATAATTGGTCGAGGTGGAGGG
>NZ_BAAACP010000042.1:0-2193 GCF_039521565.1 Paraclostridium tenue | reverse complement strand
AAGAGCAGAATTTGTAAAGTTAGTAAACAAATACTTTGGATTTAATAACAAAGAAGATATAAAATTCTCTGATATAAATACAAATGATTGGTACTATAATGATATCTGCATAGCTAGCAAAGCTGGTTATATAAATGGATATGAAGATAAAACATTTAAGCCAAATAAAACAATAACTCGAGAAGAAGTTGCTAAAATACTTATAAGTATAAAAAATCAACAAGATGTAAACTATGATAAATTAAATAAATATCCTGATAAAAGTAAAGTTTCCAATTGGGCTAAACCATATATTGAAGGATCTATAGAACAAGGATATTTAAAAGGTAACGATTTAGGGTTTCTTAATCCTACAAATAATATAACTAGAGCAGAATCAATAACAGTATTATCAAGAGTAGCAAAAGAAAAGCCTGAAATTAAAGCTGAAACTAAAAATGAACCTCCTGTTATAACTGCAAATGAGAATTTAACACTTGAAGTTGGTCAAAAATTTGATACATCTATGTTAAATGTTAAAGTTTCTGATAAAGAAGATAAAAACTTAGACGTTCAATATGAAGGAAAGGTTAATACTGATTTAGCTGGAGACTACACTATAACTATCACTGCAAAAGACAGTAAAGGATTAACAACTATCAAAAAAGTAACTGTAGTTGTAAAAGAAAAACCTGAAATTAAAACCGAACCTCCTGTTATAACTGCAAAAGATTTAACAATAAAACAAGGTGATAAATTTGAATATAGTATGCTAAATGCCCAAGCCAAAGATATAGAAGGAAAAAATATATCTAAATCTATAATTTACTCAGGGAACGTAAACACTTCTAAATCAGGTGAATACCCTATAACTTTAACTGTTAAAGATGATAAAGGAACAACTAACAGTTTAAAAGTTAAAGTAAATGTTAAATCAATTAATAAATTGCCTATAGATAATCAAAATAAACTTATACTACAAAAAATATTAGATGATAAAACAAGTAATGTTAAATTACATAAAGATGATAAAGGAACAATAGAAAGTTATGATGTTTTTTCAAAAGGAGTTACCCCACCAAGTGATAGTGATTTTACTATCTTAAATTTAGCTGGTTACACAATCCCAATTACTCCATACAAACCAGGAATGGGTTGGTATGATGCTAACAAAGTTTTCCATGGTGCTGGAGATGACTACCTTTGTTCTGGAGCTGCTGCTGCAAACATGTTAAATTGGTGGATGGATCAAAATTCTGATTATATAAATAGATATTTAAATTTACATGGAGAAAATTCAACTTGCATTAATAAAGAATTTGGAATTTCTCAAAATGCAACTATTTCTAACTTTAGAAAAAATCCAGATGATTTATTTAGATATATTACAAAATGTTTTGGAAATCCAAATAAAAAAGGTATACACCCTAGAAGCACTCTATTTTGGTTCTTAAATGGTCATGATTTAAATTATAGATTACCTGAAAATAAAATAGATGATCGTGGTGGATTTTTCCCAGATGTGTTTGATGATTATACTAGTATAACAGGTCAAATAGGATGTTCATATTTTCCAGATCTAAATTATTGTTTATTAGATAATCTATATCATAATAAAGGTATTGGAATATCTTATGACACTCCATTTGGGTCTAGCCATATAGTATCTTTATGGGGAGCCAAATTTGATACAAATGGTAATCTTCTTGGAGTATTTATAACAGATTCAAATGATGGAGACACATTAATTGATAGTAAAAGTGGTAATACTTACGGAATGATATACATGAACGTAGTTAAAGAAGTTAATAGTGGAAGAGCTAGATTAACTAACAAAATTACTCCTAATAGAAACATAGGAGCACCCGTTCTAGACTTATACACACTTGATACAGGTAAATCAATTTGGGAAAATTATTTTAAATCTATAAAAACAAAGAGTTAATATTTCCAAATACAATTATTAGGATATGAATATGAAATCATATCCTAATAATCATATTTTCCTTTTTTTAAATTTTAATTATATACTTCTGAAAAATACTTATATAAAGTAAAAAAATATATACTTTCATTAAAAATTTTTAAACTAATTGTATAATATTACAGAAAATCACAACAACGGAGGCTATTATGCATAAAAAATTAATAAGTTCAATGTTATTAAGTTCTATTTTAATAACACCTATCTATGTTCAAGCTAATCCTAAGCTA
>NZ_BAAACP010000041.1:0-2501 GCF_039521565.1 Paraclostridium tenue | reverse complement strand
ATCAGCAAGTCAAGTTATAGGACAATATTATAACTTCTTACGTCTTGGATTTGAAGGGTACAGACAAATACATCAACGTACAAAAGATGTAGCTATGTACTTAGCAGATGAAATAGAAAAAACAGGATTATTTAAAATCTATAATAATGGTGAAAACTTACCAATAGTATGTTACAGATTAAAAGATGAAAATGCTGTTGATTGGACATTATATGATTTAGCAGATAGATTAGCAATGAAAGGATGGCAAATACCTGCATATCCATTACCAATAAACTTAGATAAGACTATAATACAACGTATAGTATGTAGAGCAGACTTAAGTCATGATATGGCTGAATTATTCATAAGAGATTTAAAAGCAGCTATAAAAGATTTAAATAATGCAAATGTATTAGTACATGGTAAAAAAGAAGAAAACAAAGTATATGGATTTACTCACTAAAATAAAATGATGTGTTTTATTCAGCAACTGGTGCTATATTATTTCCATCAGTTGCTCTTTTTATATCTAATATAAATTAAGTTAATAATTACATAATTTAAGTATTTGTTTTATATACTTTTAAAAATATAATTCGGAGGTAATAGAAAATGAATTACTATATTAGTATACTTTTCAGAGCTATACCATTAGTTATGGGAGCTATATGTTTATGTTATGGTTTCTATGTAAAGAATTTAGGTCAAGCTATGGGATCTGAATTTGTAGTAGCAGGCCATGTTTTAATTTTTTTAACAGCTATATGTATAGCTTTATTTACAACAGCAGCAACCATAATAAGACAACTTATAAACAAATATAATAATTTTTATAGATGGTTACTTCCTTCAATAGGATATCTAGCATCTTTATTTACAATAGTATCAGGTATTATACTATTTGAAACACTAGGAATAAACCCACCTTATTTTGTATCAGGAAATGTAGTTTTTGGATTAGGACTTATAGCATGCTGTGTTTCTACAGTTGCAACATCTTCTACTAAATTTATATTAATACCTAAAAATAGCTCTTCTTTAAAAGAAGGAGATATACCAGAAGGAGCATTTAAGGAATCAACAGCAAAAATATTAATATCAGTACCTATAGTTTGTACTTTAATAGCTTTTACAAGAGGTATTTACTTATTAATATCATCTTCAGCAACTGATAACTTTGTAGCAGGACACGTATTAATAGGAATATCCTTTGTATGTGCAAGTTTAATAGCATTAGTAGTAAGTGTTGTAAAACAAATTCAAAATACATTTACAAATAAAGAACGTTATAATTGGTCAATTTTTGTTTTTATTTTAGGAAGTATAAATGTAACATGGGGAATAGCAATACTTTCAATAGCAAATGATCCAGCATGGATAGCACCTGGATTTGTTTTAATTGGATTAGGAATAGTATGTTACAGTATATTGAGTAAAGTTTTATTATTAGCATTAGTATGGAGAAAAACATGCAAATTATCAAAAAGAGTTCCTTTAATCCCGGTAGTTACATCGCTTACATGTTTATTTATAGGTGCATTTTTATTTGAAGCTCAATTATTTAATATAGCTTATTTTATTCCAGCTCGTGTCATGATTGGACTTGGAGCAATTTGTTTTACGTTATTCTCTATAGTTTCAATACTAGAAAGTGGAACTTCATCTTCAAAAGAAGAATAAAAAATATAAAAAATTACTAAAAAATGTTTATATATATTTAAATGAGGTATATATATATTATAGCAAAAAACAAAGAGAAACTTAGTAAATTAGAGTTATAGTTATCACAATTAGATAAAATAGATTTAAATCAATTTAAATAAGTTGAAAATGATTGAAATTTGCTATTAAAAATATAATCAATTATATATGAAGCATATATATACGAGGAGGCTTTTAAAATGTTATTTGGAAGAAAAAATAAATTAGGAGATAAATATGATACTCCAGTATTTGGGACAACAGAATCTGGCTCTAGTATACCTAAAGATGTATTAGGGAAAGATTCTATTGCTCCAAATCTAGCATATAGATTAATAAAAGATGAGTTAATGAATGAAGGAAATGCAAGACTTAATTTATGTACATTCTGTCAAACATATATGGAAGATGAAGCAACTAAGCTTATGGCAGAAACATTAGAAAAGAATGCAATAGATAAATCAGAATATCCACAAACAACAGAAATGGAAAATAGATGTGTTAATATGATAGCTGATTTATGGCATGCACCAAAAGATCTAAATTATATAGGAACATCAACAGTAGGATCATCAGAAGCATGTATGCTTGGTGGTATGGCTATGAAGTTTAGATGGAGAAATAGAGCTAAAAAATTAGGAATGGACGTTACAAGCAGAAAACCAAACTTAGTAGTATCATCAGGATTCCAAGTTTGTTGGGAAAAATTCTGTGTATACTGGGATATAGAAATGCGTTTAGTTCCAATGGACGAAGAACATATGAGCTTAAATATAGACAAAGTTTTAGATTATGTAGATGACTACACAATAGGGGTT
>NZ_BAAACP010000040.1:0-3579 GCF_039521565.1 Paraclostridium tenue | reverse complement strand
ATCAAAGTTACCTGATGCAACTTCATCTAATACATGAACTGCATCATTTATAATTTCTTTAGTTTTGCTACTCATTTGTCTCATACTATCTGATAAAGAACCTAATTCATCTTTCGATTCATATTCAATATTAATGTTAAAATCACCTTCAGCCATTTTATTTGCTGCTTCTTCTATTTCTTCAATTGGTTGTTTTAATTTCTTTGTAACATATAAACATATAACTACACCTGCTAAAATATTAAATATACTAATTGTTACAGCAGCAAAAGTTGCACTTGAAATTGTATCTTCTACTCCTTTATTAAACTCAGCACCTCTAGCATCTGCTATCTCATTAAGTTTTATAGCATCCTCTATACATTTATCATATGCCTTGCTGTATGCAGTATTTTCACTTGCCATTTCTATTGCACCTTTATAGTTTCCTTGTTCTATTACTGTATAAACATTTAGAGCTTCTTGTTCAAAATTACTTATAGACTTTTCAAGATTATCAACTAATGACATATCTCCTTGGAAAGTACTTCTAACTTTTTTAAGATTTTCATATGCACCTTCAATATCTTTTGTAACAATACCTTTATATTTTGCAGGATTTGTGTATAACATTGCATTCCCAACATTTCTTTCAGCTGAAACTAAATCTCTACGAATTTCCATAGTTTCATTTGTTTGAGAATATGGTCTACGATATAATTCATGACTTAAGTCTCCTGCTTCTTTTAATTTTGATACTGTATAAAAACTTGTACACATTGAAATTATCAGTAAAATTCCAAAAGCTAAAGTTAGCTTTCTACCTATTTTCAAATTATTCATATTCATTCCTCCTTACAATCTTTCATTATATTTGCCTGCATCGTCCAATAAAATTTTTACTATTTAAGTAATCACACTATCTTTTAGTTTGATATTTTAATATAAATAAAATTTAATTTAGCAGTTTTAATAAAGGCATATTTTTTAGTATTTATAGTTTATATATTAAAATTACATATAACGTATTATATTCGACAAATTTTGATATAACTTTAGACATTATTTAAAATTAATTAAATTAATATTTTTAAAATTTACATATTTATATGATATTTCTAATTAAAAACATTTATTAATTGTCTATAAGTTGTGTTTAACTAACTATGTTATTTTTATGATTTTAATTTTATCAATCATTTTATTTACTTCATTTTTTATACGGATAAATACATATATACTTTAGATTTTGTATTTAATTAATATTTTTTAATGTATTTAAGCATAAAAAATGAAGATGCTTAATACACCTTCATTTTTTATGTTTAAATTCTATTTTATATTTAATTATTTATACTCAAAGCTAATTAAAGTTTAGATAAGGCAGATATAATAATTTCTTCTTTAAAAGGCTTAACTATAAACCCTTTTGCTCCATAAATAATAGCTTCTTTCATTCTAGCCTCTTGACCTAATGCTGATACCATTACAATTGATGCAGCTGGATCTATTTTTTTTATTTCTCTTAATGCCTCTAATCCATCCATTTCTGGCATAGTGATATCCATTGTTACAACTTCTGGTTGTAATTCTTGATATTTCTCAATGGCCATAACACCATTTTCTGCTTCTCCAACTACTTCAAATCCATTTTCTTCAAGCATCTTACGAATAGACATACGCATAAATGCTGCATCATCAACTATTAATACTCTTTTCATAACACTTCCTCCATTTTCATTACTTCCTATATAATAATAGTTTTATATTTTTAGCATCTATTTTTAAATTAGATAAACTTCCAGACATTTTAATTATTAAATATTATCTTAATTTTAAATAATTTACTTTTTAGATTATTAATCTATTATAATCAATAACAATTACTTTTTGCCAATATTTTTCTTTTAAATGTCTATTTCATTATTATACATAAAACTGTTTAATCATTAAAGTATTTATTAATTAATTTCATTATTCATATCTTCTACTATTTCCATTAATGAATCACAATCTAGCATTAATTGAACTTCATTATTTATTTCACTAACACATTTTATAAAGTTTTGATTACATTCTTCTTTATTTGAATTCATATTCATGCTTTGTTCAGGTGAAATATTAATAACTTCATTTACAGCATCAACTATTAAACCGATTTTTTCATCATTATTTTCAATTATAATAATGCAAGTTCTTTCATTATATTCAATTGGCTCCATATCAAATCTCATTCTAGCATCCATAACAGGGATAATAGTACTTCTTAAATTTATAATTCCTTTCATATAATTAGGAATAAATGGAACTTTTGTAATAGGTAGCATTTCAATAATTTCTATAATATACTTAGATGATAATGCATACTTTTGATTATTTATAATAAATACCATATACAAATCATCTATTTTGGCCTTTATTATTTCATCATTTGCGCTCACAAATAATACACCATCCTTTTAAATAACTTTCATCAATACCTTTATTACTTATTTTATAATAAAATTTAATCATCAAACCCTAATGAGGATAATAACTTATTACATGATTCAACCTTAGGAATAAAGTAATATTTTCCTTCAATTTCTTTATCTAAAGTGAAAAAGTCTGTTTCAATACATAAAATTGAATCAGATACTGGTCCATATAATGACATAGGTAAATTCATAATTGCCATTACCATATCTACACTAAAGTATGGAATTGATGGATTTATAGTTAAATTTGTCATATCAGATATTGCTGTTAAATATGTTCCACAAAGTATATTACAAATTTCTCCTATTGAACTTAATTCTTTACAAACTGAATCATAATCATTTATATCACATTCAACTTCTTTTCCTGTAATCTTTGATAATAAGTTAAGTGCTGAATTAACTTTCATAATAACCATAATAAACCCTTCCATATCTTCTGAAAGTTGTAAAACTGTTCCAACAACTAACTCTTCTGGAGATTTATAACTATTAGTTATATCTGAAAATTTAATCATATCACTTTTAGGAATTCCTATATCTACTATTTCATTTAACATTATAGCTAATGAAGATGATGCATTTCCTGCTCCTATATTACTAATTTCACGAAATACATTCAATTTATCACACTCAAATTTCATATATACCTACTTTCTATCTAATATTTAGATTTAATATTTATTATCTTGTCTTTAATTAATTTAAATTTAAAATCATTTATTTAGTTATAATTGCATTTACATCAAATATTAAACTGATTGAACCATCTTCTAAAATAGAACATCCTGATATGTAAGAATGCACCTTTTCAAACTGTGTTAATAATGTAGGTACTGGTTTAATTACAACTTGTTGTTGTCCAATGATGCTATCTACAATAATACATACACTTCCCATTTCAGATTCAACTAATATCATAGCTCCCTCATCAGAGCTTGATTTATCCATTCCTAATATATTTGATAATCTGCGAATCTTATAACAGTTCCCCCTAATAATGCTGTGTTCCTCTCCATTTGGATTTTGAACTATTTCATAAGCCCCATGTCTAAATACTTCCTTTATATTTAAGGCTGGAATAATATATATTTCATCTCCTATTTTTACCTTCATACCATCT
>NZ_BAAACP010000039.1:0-4463 GCF_039521565.1 Paraclostridium tenue | reverse complement strand
AAATATTAGTTAACTAGTAAAATATTAAGTTAAAAAGTACTAGAGATAAAGACAATTAATACAAGTCTTTATCTCTAGTACTTTTTAACTTAATATTTTTATATATCTAAAAAAAATTAATATAATTTTCTAAAATCAAAAAAAAGATTTGTAAATTAATGTAAAAAACTTTATGATATATTTAGAAAACAAAATAAAAAAGACTTACAAGTTTCCTTTCCGGTTTGGCGACCGTAATCGAAATTAGTACCCAACTGTTGACGCAGTTAGATAGTACAAGTAAGCCTTATAAACTGTTATTACTAAGAAGTATTGGCTCTACTTATTAGAACAACAACAGTTTACTTTTAAATTTATAATCAATAATTAGTATAATACATACTTCAAGTTTTAACAAGATTATAAATTTAAAAAAGGTTTATGAAATATCGAGCTATTCTCACAGTTGAGGATAGCTTTTTTTAGTTTTTAGACAAGGCTTGAGGTTGAAAAGCATTGATACTATGCTTGATTAATTAGTATTAGCTTACACCATGCTTAAACGGCTTGATAGTATGGGAGCATTGATATTAGGCTCGATAATTAATATTAGCTGATAAAAGAAATATTTACATACATATAAAAAATTGAATAGATAGGGTTTTATAAGGAAGAGTGTTTGACCTAGAGCAAACCGAATGGCTCGACAGAGTACAGGGGTAGCCGACTAAACACTTGGGTGAAAATCCCAACTGCATATATTGATGTCTGATACCATCAAAAAGGGCAGAGAGTAGTGACCCGATACTACATATGTTGAAAGCGGGGTTTGTGGCATTTCTTTGTGCAAACATAACGATACCGACTATTGGGGGAAATGGTAGTCTATATTAAATTATGAGGTGTTATGTTGACTGTATCAGTCCTAGGCGTTCCATGGTCGTATACATGGCGAGATGACGGTATTATATACCTGATAGGAGGTTAGCTTGCGACTTGTTCGTAGGCTAACTCTGTCCAAAATTAACTCGAATCTGGTATTATATAAAAAACATATAAACAAGTACATAAAAAACAATTATTTAAGCAGTAACTTATTACTATATATTAAAAAAAAAAAATTATTGAAAACAGAGTATTAGGTTTAGTTTATAGTTTATATAAAAACAACACTTAGAATGTTGAATATATTTTAATAAATTAGTATTATATATAATCATTAGTATTAAACTTTCTTTGGAGTTTAACTATAAAAAAATTTTTCAAAAAGAGAAAAAAATAAGCTTATAAAATAGGCTATTTTTTTTATGAAAAAGTTATGATAAATGTTATGTCAAAAGTTATGAAATTTGAATTTCTTAGAATTAAAAAAGTTTTATTCTAAAATGAGAGTATTCCTGGGCTTTGCCCAGGAATACTCCTTATGCTCTTTTTTCTCCGAAGGCTCTTGCAGAGGGCTTTTTATTTTTTATAAAAAATATTAAAAGGATTTTGTAATACATTTGTAATATACTACAAATGTATTACAAAAAAATTGATTGTTTTAAAGGAGATAAAATGACTAAAGAAGAGTTTTTAGAATTAGATATAGATAAAAAAATTGAATATCTAAATAAAAAATTAAGTGAAGGACAAACTGTAATTCGTATTAGAGAAGATCTAGGAATAGGAGAAAAATCTCTTCAAAAAATTATAAGAGAAAATGGATATAAATATTTTCAAAAAGAAAAAAGATATTACAAAGAAAATACAAATGTATTACAGAAAAATATAATTCATGGCAAAGAAATTTTTGATTTAGATTCTAAAGATCCCACAATTGTATTACAAAATTATAAAGATGATTTATTAGAAATAGTTCAAGCCAAGAAAGATATATTTGAAGTCATAAATGCTTTTAAAGAAAATTTGTATTACAAAGATACTACAAATGTAATAGAAGTAGTTGCTAGCAATGAAATACAAATTAAAGAATTCAAAGGTGAAGCAAAAGTAACTTCATTCAGAGTTTATGGTGAAACATTAACTAAGTGGAAAGAGTTTTGTAGTAAACATAAAAAATATAACAATCAAGATCTAGTGTCTATGGCATTGGAAGAATACATGAAAAAGTATGAGTAATGGATAAAAAAGCACCGTAAATTATGGCTAAAAAAACGTCTAGAATCCATGTAGAGCAAAAATAATAAAGTTAAGGATAAATAGGTTATCTATTTATAAAATAAGCCTTAAAATCGAAATTAGAGTTTTATAAGTAAATAAAATAAAGAAAGGTCAGACTTAATTTTATTAAGTCTGACCTTTCTTTATTTTGATAGACCTTACAAGTGTTGGAAATGCTATATTTTTACAAACTATTCCCTAAATCTAAATTTAACGAATAGTTATCTTTTAGATTGACGGATATGGTCCTTCCCCAATATTCACATTAAGACGTTAATTATTTTTTGGTTTAAATAATAATGGTCCCCATCTTAATCCTAATATGTTTAGTACTATTATGGTTAAAATTAGACCTAATATAAAACCCTTAAAATTAGGCATAAACAGATATGGAAAAATGATTATGCCTAATAAGCTTATAATAAAATTTCCTAAATAAGATAGTTTTTTATGTTTATCAAAGAATTTTTTAGTTTTTTTCATAATTTACCCACCTATTTATTAATTAAATAATTTTAAAAATTATTTAATTATATCATATCATATATAGTTTACATTACTTGATCAAATAAACTTTGGTGCCAAATTGAAGAAAAAACGAAGGTTCCCCTAAAAAGTACTAGTCTTTAAATAAGTTTGGATTATAAATTTTTGTATCTATATAGGATATTCAAATTTTTATTATCATTATAAAAAGTGTATTGATTGATATTTTCATGATTTTAATTAAGTTAATCTGTAGATTCACACAATATGAACTAATAATTTATTAGAAATCTATATTTAGAGATATCTTATAAAGATTTAGATTATCTTTAAATATATTTTTAAATTGAATGTAGTCACAAATTTAAAAAATTTTAAATATTATATACAGAATAGAAATTATATTGCTAAAAGTAGAAGAAAACTTGTATGTATTAGTTAAAATATGTCTTGATAAAAGCTTTGATATATTAAATTCAAATTTTATGAAAATGAGATCGAAGTTAGACGCTCATTATTGTCAAAATTATTTCAAAGATAACTAGCATATTTAGATATAGGTATACAAGTATAAAAATTTCATTACTTCTAAATTCAACAAATTAAGGAGAATAATCATGGAAAATTTAAGAAATGTTAAACAAAATTGTGGGTGTGAATTAGCTAGACCATATATAAATAATCAAGCTTATTCTAAATCATACAATTTAAAAACAGCATTAAAAAAGGGAACTTTATTCCCAGAATTAGATTTATTCGAATCAAATCACTATAACGATTGGTTATACGCAAACCCTAAAAATAGAGTTAAAGCAAAAAAAGGGGGTACAAGATAGTCATGAAATCCAATAGAAGAGAACTCTTAGATAAAGTCTTAGAATATCATTTTGCTTGTATAGATTTAAATTTATATTTAGATAACAATCCAGAGGATAAAAACGCTATAAACTCATACAACACATACTGCAATAAATTTATTCAAGCTAAATGCGCTTATGAAACTAAGTATGGACCATTAGCTAATTTTGGTTATGCACCAAGTTCATATCCTTGGCAATGGGTATGTGATCCTTGGCCATGGGACAAGGAATTCTATGAATAAATTTATATAATATCGAAATTAAATTGTGGATTGAATATATTAAGGAGGATTAAATTAATATGTGGATTTACCAAAAAACATTAGAATATCCAGTTAACATAAAAAATACAGATCCAAGAATGGCTAAACTTATAATGACTCAATTAGGAGGACCTAATGGTGAAATGGCAGCTGCAATTAGATATCTTCAACAAAGATATACTATGCCAACAGGAAAATCTCGAGCACTTTTAACTGACATAGGTACAGAAGAAATGGCTCATGTTGAAATAATTTCTTCAATTCTATATCAATTAATGAGTGACTGCACTCCAGAAGAACTTAAGGCTGCTGGACTTGGGCCAAATTATGCAACTTTCGGACATGGACTTCAACCGGTAGATTCTAATGGAGTAAACTTTACTACAGCTTATATTAATGTGTTTGGAGATTCTGTAACTAATTTACATGAAGATATGGCTGCAGAACAAAAAGCATTATCAACTTATTACCAATTAATAAATTTAACTGATGACCCTGATGTAAAAGATGTATTAAGATTTTTAGGTCAAAGAGAAGTAATACATTACCAAAGATTTGGTGAAGCGTTAATGGATGTATATGAATTTACAGAATGTAAACAACAATTCTAGCAAAATATTAGTTAACTAGTAAAATATTAAGTTAAAAAGTACTAGAGATAAAGACAATTAATACAAGTCTTTATCTCTAGTACTTTTTAACTTAATATTTT
>NZ_BAAACP010000038.1:0-4656 GCF_039521565.1 Paraclostridium tenue | reverse complement strand
AGATGGTATGAAGGTAAAAATAGGAGATGAAATATATATTATTCCAGCCTTAAATATAAAGGAAGTATTTAGACATGGGGCTTATGAAATAGTTCAAAACCCAAATGGAGAAGAACATAGTATTATTAGAGGTAATTGTTATAAGATTCGTAGATTATCAAATATATTAGGAATGAATAAATCAAATTCTGATGAAGGAGTTATGATATTAGTTGAATCTGAAATGGGAAGTGTATGTATTATTGTAGATAGTATAATTGGACAACAACAAGTTGTAATTAAACCAGTGCCTACATTATTAACACAATTTGAAAAAGTACATTCTTACATATCAGGATGTTCTATTTTAGAAGATGGTTCTATAAGTTTAATATTTGATGTAAATGCAATTATAAATTAATAAATAATTTAAATATAATATCATAGGCGTAATTACTATAGACAAAGCTATAAAAATTGCTGAAAAATAATTAGAATTTTTGAAGTAATACAGTATAGATATTCAAAAGGAGATGGAGTCTATGGAAAAAAATAAGAAGATAAAAGTATTAGTAGTTGATGATTCTATTATGTTTCGCCGTATTATTGCCAAGTATCTTCAAGAAGATCCAGACTTAGAAGTTGTTGGAACAGCTAGAGATCCATATGAAGCTAGAGATAAAATAATACAGTCAAAACCAGATGTATTAACTTTAGATATTGAAATGCCAGGTATGAATGGAATTGAATTTTTAAAGATACTAATGGATCAATGTCCTATTCCAACTATTGTTATTAGTGGTGCTAATGGTAGGTGTTTTGAAGCTATAAGTGCTGGAGCTGTTGGATTTGTTGGGAAACCAGATACAAAGACAATGAATGATTTCTCTAATGATTTAGCGTATAAAATAAAAGAAGCTTCTATCGCTAAATTAGATAAAAAGTTGTCTAAAAACAATTCTTTACAAACAGAGTACGCTACAACAAATAAGAGTATAATTAGAAATTCTAAATTAAGTGTAAAAAGTGGCAAAGAAATAATTGCAATTGGGGCATCTATGGGTGGAGTTGAAGCTGTTGGGAAAATATTAAAACAATTACCTTTAGGATTACCTGGAATTGTAGTTACTCAACATATGCCACCAGTATTTACTAAAAGGTATGCAGAACGTCTAAACAAAGAGTGTTTAATAAATGTAGTAGAAGGTAAAGATGGTGAGGAAATATTAAGTGGATATGCATATATAGCACCAGGGGCTTTACAAATGGGTATTGCAAAGAAAAATAATAAATATGTATTAGAAATTAAAGAAGGAGAGAAAGTTAGTGGTCATTGTCCTTCAGTAGATTATCTATTCAAATCTGTAGCGGATGTAGCAAAAGAAAATGCTATAGGTGTTATTTTAACTGGTATGGGGTCTGATGGAGCTAAAGGGTTACTAGATATAAAGACATCAGGAGGATATACTATTGGTCAAAATAGACATTCATGTGTTGTTTATGGAATGCCAATGGCTGCTAAAAATCTTGGGGCAGTTTTAAAAGAAACTTCTTTAGATATGATTCCAAATGTAATATTAAACCAATTAAAAAAGAGACAATCAACAGTAAAATCTAAGTAGTAGATGGAAAGTAGGTATATATGAAATTTGAATGTGATAAATTAAATGTATTTCGTGAAATTAGTAATATAGGTTCAGGAAATGCATCATCTTCATTAGCTATAATGTTAAATGAGATAGTGGATATAGGAATTCCTAAAAGTGATATGATTAAGTTTTCAGATATAACTAATAGCTATAATTCACCAGAAGAGTTAGTTGTAGGAACAGTTTTACAACTTTCAGAAGATATGGAAGGATTTATTATGGTTATTATGAAAGTTGATTCAGCACTTAACCTATTATCAAAAATTACAGGAAAAGAAATTACATGTGATAGAGATGATTATGATTCAGTATGTGAAGAATTAAGTTCAATAGGAGAAATCTGTAATATACTTTGTGGAACATACTTAACTGCAATATCAGATATGACAAATTTAACTATAAATCCATCAATTCCATACTTTAGTGTGGACATGGTAATGGCAATTATGAACTTACCTATGTCATTATATGGACCAGTATCTGATTCAATTTTATGTATTGAAACAGACTTTTTCACTTTAGACAAAGAAATTGAAGGAAAATATTACTTTATTCCTAAGGTAGAGTCGTGTAAAAAATTATTATCTTCACTAGGATTTGATGATTAGGAGAAGAACTAATGAAAAATATAACTGTAGGTATAGCAGAGTTTAATATTGTAAAGGCACCTAATCAAATTATGACAATTGGCTTAGGCTCTTGCTGTGGAGTAGTACTTTATGATGAGATAAATAAAATAGCTGGATTGGTTCATATTCTACTTTCAGATTCAAAAAGTGAAAAGAGTATATCAAATAAAGCAAAATATGCAGACACTGGTATTACTTTGTTATATGAAGAAATGAAAAAAGCTGGTGCAAATCCTAGACTTATACGAGCAAAGCTAGCTGGTGGTGCACATATGTTTAATTTTAAAAATACAGGAAGTAGTATATGCACTATTGGAGAAAAAAATGTAAAAGCATGTAAAGAAACACTAGCGAAACTACATATTTCTATTGTTTCTGAAGATGTATTAGGTTCTTGTGGTAGAACTATTATATTTGACACTATTACAAATAAACTTCGCATCAAAAGCGTTGGAAAAAGTGAAAAATTTATTTAAAAGGATGGTGGGTTATTTGTGAATACAAACGATGAAGTAATAGAAGCTAAGATAGATGACTTGTATATGGTATTTATTATAAATGATAAAAAATATGCATTATCATCAAAGTATATTATAGAGATTATTGAGATATTACCTATAACAAAAGTTCCGTTTCTTCCTAAGTATATGAAGGGAATTATAAACTTAAGAAGTAATATTATTCCTGTTATGGATGCTAGAATAAGATTTGATATGGAACCAATTGAATATAATGAAAGAACTTGTATTATTATAATTGAAAAAAATAAAGAAAAGATTGGATTAATTGTTGATGCTGTAAATGAAGTTGTTAGTATTTCACCTGACAAGAGTATGAATATGAATTCAAATAAAGAAGATTGTAAGCAAAATTTTATAAAGTGTGTTAGTGAAATAAATAATGAAGTTCAATTAATATTAGACTGTGATTCATTAATGGAAATTGTAGAGGATATGAACAATGAAATTAACAAATAAAGACTTTGTGCGATTAAAAAATTTTATGTATAATAATTATGGTATAAATCTTGAAAACAAAAGAACATTAATTGAAACACGATTATTATTAATGGTAAAAAGACTAGGGTTTGCTGACTTTAAAAGTTATATAGATAGTTTAATGTTAGATAAGACTGGAGAAAAAGCATCAGCTTTAGTAGAAAAGTTAACAACTAATTTTACTTATTTTATGCGTGAAGAACAACATTTTGAATTTTTAAAAGATGAAGTACTAATACCTCATTTTAAAAATTCTAAAATGGGGAGCTTAAAAATTTGGTCTGCAGCATCATCTACAGGAGAAGAACCATATTGTATAGCAATGTTAGTGGCATCTATTTTTGGTAGAAATTCAAAATTAAAGGTATCTATAACAGCATCAGATATTTCTAATAATGTATTAAGACAAGCAAAAGCAGGAATTTATTCACAAGATAAGATATCTAAACTACCTGAGGTATGGGTTAAAAATTTCTTTAAGAAAATAAATGAAAGAAATTATGCTATTAGTGATAGTATAAAAAATTTAGTTGAATTTAAATATTTTAATCTAAATAATAGTATAGGTTGGGATAAACATAAGTACGATGTCATTTTTTGTAGAAATGTTATGATATATTTTGATAATCCTACAAAACAAAAATTGTCACGTAAACTATATGAATCACTTAAGCCAGGTGGATATTTAATAATTGGAATGTCTGAAAATCTATCTAATTTAGAAACAAATTTTGAACGTGTAAGACCATCAGTATATAGAAAAAGATTATAATTGATATAAATGGAGGAAATTTTATGAAAAGAGTATTAATAGTTGATGATGCAGCATTTATGCGTATGTCTATTCGTAAAATGCTTGAAGAAAATGGATTTGAAGTTGTTGGAGAAGCTGAAAATGGTGTAATGGCAATTGAAAAGTATCAAGAGTTACAGCCAGAAGTTGTAACAATGGATATTACTATGCCAGAGATGGACGGATTAGAAGCATTAAGAGAAATTAAAAAGCTAGATCCAGCTGCATCAATTGTAATGGTATCAGCATTAGGTCAAGAAGCTAGAATGAAAGAAGCAATTATATATGGGGCAAAAGGATTTATAGTTAAGCCTTTTAAAGAGGAAATTATTATATCAGCATTATCTAAATTATAATTTAATTTTAAGGTAAAACATATAGATTTTATTTATAATAATAAAAGTTAGTATCATAAAAGGAAGTCTCTTTAGTAATTTCCTTTTATGATATAATAAATTTAATTTATGAAAAAATGAAATTTAATAGAAGTTTAAAATATAGAAAATGAAAAAGTATGAATATAATAATTATAATTTTATAGATATATTAGATTGTTCATTAGTTGTTAATTTATAAACTACATTTAAAAAATAGTTTATAAATTAACA
>NZ_BAAACP010000037.1:0-4998 GCF_039521565.1 Paraclostridium tenue | reverse complement strand
CTGTTCCCATTCCGAACACAGAAGTTAAGCTCTTTAGCGCCGATGGTACTTGGTGGGAAGCTGCCTGGGAGAGTAGGACGTAGCCGCGTAATCTTTTTTTATGTTGAAAAAGTTAGAAAATAATAAACCCTTACTTATTTGGTAAGGGTTATTTTTTATAAAGATTCTGCAAATTTAATTATTCTTTCTAAACCTTTAGTAAAGTTATCTTCGCTACATGCATAAGAAATTCTTATATAGTTATCCATACCAAATGCTATTCCTGGAACTGCTGCAACTTGATATTCATCTAATAATCTATTACAAAATTCTATAGAAAAACTATCTTTATAATCTAGAGAGCCTTTTACTTTTGATAAATCTATAAAAACATAGAATGCTCCATCTGGAGTTACATAATCTAATTTATTATATTTATTTAAGATATCAACCACTATATCTCTACGACTTTTATATATACTAACTACTTCGTCTATATATTCAGGGCAATCTTTTAAGGCGCCATAAGCCACATATTGGCTTGTTAAAGAAGGATGAGATACTAAGTGTCCTTGTATAGTAGATATTGCTTTAGCAATTTTTTTATTACTTGCAGAATATCCAATTCTTAATCCTGTCATTGCAAATGATTTAGAAAAACCATTTATAGTTATCGTTATATTTTTTATATCTTCACCTAAAGATGCAACAGAAACAAACTGGTCTGTATAACAGATTTTTTCGTAAATTTCATCAGCTAATATGTATATATTATGATTTAAACATACTGTAGCTATTTCTAATAATTCTTCTTTTGTATATACTGCTCCAGTAGGATTTGAAGGGTTATTTAAAAATAACATTTTAGTATTTGGAGTTATATATTTTTCTAAAATTTCTTTTGTAAGTTTAAAGTCATTTTCTTTATTTGTATCGACAAATACAGGGTTAGCATTGACTAACTTTATCATTTCTGGATAACTAACCCAATAAGGTTTAGGTACAAGTATATCATCTCCTGGATTTACAAGAGCTAGTAATGTGTTTGTTATTGCATGTTTAGCTCCACTAGATACGACTATTTCATCCACATCATAATTACAATTATTTTCAGTTTTAAGTTTATTACATAATTGTTCTCTAAGCACTTTTAAACCAGGAACTAAGTCGTAATTAGTGAAATCATTATTAAGAGAATCTACACCGCATTGTTTAGCTTTATAAGGTACAAGTAAATCTGGCTCACCTATACTTAAATCTATAATATTTTTACCTTCTGATTTTAAGTTACGAACCTTTGTGCTTATACCAATTGTATAAGATGGTGTAATGTTATTTAATCTATTAGATAGCATTGCACGATACCTCCTCTTTGAAATAGATAATTATATTATATATGAATTTAGAACAATAAAGGAAACTATATAATATTTGCGCAAAAATTTCTGCAAAAAATTGAAATGAAATGTAAAAAATTTTAAAAAATTTGAATGTATTACAAATACTAACGTTCAAAAAAGGTAGATAGTAATTTCAATGCTTAGAGCGCATTTGACGATTATGTACAAATTTGGTAACCTTATATAGTAATAATTTATAAACTTCCCTTTAACTTAGTTGAAGGGGATTTTTTTCATCCTAAGATACTATATATAGTGGGTGTATTATTTTATAAATACAATATGTTGTGATGAAGGGGGATTTTTATTGTGATTGAAACGGTAAGAAAAAGAGATGGAAGAGTGATACCTTTTAATTCTGACAGGATAACTAGAGCTATATTTTTAGCTGCAAGCAAAGTGGCGGAAAGAGAAAATAGCAAAGCAGATTATCATTTAGCAGAATTATTAACTCAAGATGTAATTAAACTTTTAAATTTAAGATATGCAAATAATACTCCTGGAGTTGAAGATATACAAGATGCAGTTGTAAAAGTTCTTATAGAAAAAGGTCATGCAAAAACTAGTGAAGAATATATAGTTTATAGAACAGAGAGAAATAGAATAAGAAACTCTAAATCAAGACTTATGAAATCGATAGAACAAATAACTTTTGCTGATGCTGATGATGCTGATATAAAAAGAGAAAATGCAAATATAGACGGGAATACAGCTATGGGTACTATGCTTCAATATGGAAGTACTGTATCAAAAGAATTTTGCAAAACTCATATATTAAAGCCAGAACATGCTTTTGCTCATGATAATGGAGATATACATATACACGATATGGATTTTTTAAATATGGGGACATTAACTTGTTGCCAAATAGATTTAATAAAATTATTTAAAAATGGATTTTCTACAGGACATGGTTTCTTAAGAGAACCTAATGATATTATAAGTTATGCAGCACTAGCAGCAATAGCAATACAAAGCAATCAAAATGACCAGCATGGAGGTCAAAGTATACCATTCTTTGATTATGGCTTAGCTGAGGGTGTATATAAAACTTTTAAAAAATTATATGCTAATAATATGGCTAAAGCATTAGAATTATATGAAGACATAGAAGTCTTAGAACAAATTAGAGAGATAGTATCTTATGTAGAAGAACAAACAAACACTAAGCTTAGTATAAATATAGAAAAGTCATATATAGAACTAGAAAAAGAAGAGCTAATGAATAGGTTCAATATAGATTCTAAAGTTGCAGATAAGGTACAAAAGTTTGCTTTAAAGGAAGCTTATAAAGAAACAGATAGAAATACTTATCAAGCTATGGAAGCTTTTATTCACAATCTGAATACTATGCATTCAAGAGCAGGAGCACAAGTTCCTTTTTCTAGTGTGAACTTTGGTACGGATACTTCACCAGAAGGAAGATTAATTATTAAAAACTTATTACTATCAGTAGAAAAGGGCTTAGGAAATGGAGAAACAGCAATCTTCCCTATACTAATATTTAAAGTAAAAGAAGGAATAAACTTAAATCCAGAAGACCCTAATTATGATTTATTTAAGTTAGCATGTAGAGTATCAGCTAAAAGACTATTCCCTAATTTCAGTTTTTTAGATGCTCCTTTTAATGCTAAGTACTATGTAGAAGGTAGACCAGAGACTGAGGCCACATATATGGGATGTAGAACAAGGGTTGTTGGAAATGTGTGTGGAGAAGAAATAGTAAGTGGAAGAGGAAACTTATCATTTACAACAATAAACTTACCTAGACTGGGAATTAAACATGGTTCATTAAATGGACAAGTTATGGATGAAAAAGGATTTTATGATGAATTAGATGAAAAGATAGATTTAGTTATAGAACAATTACTTGAGCGATTTGAAGTTCAGGCTAGTAAGAAAGTTAAAAACTTCCCGTTCTTAATGGGACAAAATGTATGGAAAGGATCTGATGAATTAGGTCCAAATGATACATTAAGGGAAGTTATAAAACAAGGAACATTAACAGTAGGATTTATAGGATTAGCAGAATGTTTAATAGCCCTTATAGGTAAACACCATGGAGAAAGTCAAGAAGCTCAAAAGCTAGGATTAGAAATAATAACACATATGAGAGAAAGAATGGAAGAAGCTAGTGATAAATATGGACTAAATTTCTCATTAATAGCTACACCTGCTGAAGGTTTATCAGGAAGATTTACAGCTATAGATAAAAAACAGTATGGTGAGATAGAAGGTATAACAGATAAGGAATATTATACAAATTCATTTCATGTTCCTGTTTATCATAAATTAAGTTCTTTTGATAAAATACGAATAGAAGCTCCATACCATGAATTAACTAATGCAGGACATATAACTTATATAGAACTAGATGGAAGTCCTTCTAATAATCTAGAAGCTTTTGAAACTATTATAAGAGCTATGAAGGAATTAGGTATAGGATATGGTAGTATAAATCATCCATTAGATAGGGATCCAGTTTGTGGATACTCAGGAGTTATTCCAGGTGATGTATGTCCAGCATGTGGAAGAAAAGAATCAGATGGAGAAATAGGATTTGAAAGAATAAGAAGAATAACTGGATACTTAGTAGGTACAGTAGATAGATTTAATAATGCTAAAAAGGCAGAGGTAAGAGATAGAGTTAAACATAATTAATATTTAGTGGGGGTAATTTACATGAAGATAAGATTAGCTTCACCAATTACTTTTGATAGTATAGTTGATGGACCTGGATTAAGAGCTGTTATATGGACACAAGGATGTAATCATAATTGTAAAGGATGCCAAAATCCACAAACACATGATTTGTGTGGAGGTTATGAAGCTGATATCGATGATATAGCTAAGGATATACAAAAGTTAAAATTACACAGAGGCGTTACTTTATCTGGAGGAGAGCCATTTATGCAAAGTGAAGCTTTAACTGAAGTGGCTAAAGTGTGTAAAGAAAATAATCTGGATGTATGGGTTTATACAGGATATACATTTGAAGAACTTATAGATAAAAAGAATCCTTTATATTTTAACAATTTAAATTTACTTAGAAATATAGATGTATTAGTAGATGGAAGATTTATAGAAGCTAAAAGAGATATAAGTCTTAAATTTAGAGGTTCATCAAATCAAAGAATAATTGATGTAAAAAAGACATTAGAATTTAAAAATATATGTCTACATGAAGAATATATGAAAGAAGATTTATATATAGCTAAATAATGTAGATAAAATGGAAATGGATATAGAATTATGTAAGAAATTCTATATCCATTTTTGTTTATAGAAATAAAAAAATAGGGAATTATCGAAGATTAAAATATAAATGTTAAGATATTAATAAAAATGGTGGATAATGTGGATAATATTTATAAAATGAGGTGTATAAATGAATTTAAAATTGTAGATAATGTGGATAAAAGTGTTGATAATTTGTTGATTACTTTTTTAAATAAAGTAAAATAAAAAAATAATTAAAAAAATAAAAAAAACTATTGACGATAGTATGATTAGGTGGTAAAGTATTACTTGTCCTTGAGAAACGGACAAAACAAATTAAGAACTTTGAAAATTAAACAGTAGGTTAATTATAAAAATTCTTTTTAAAGAATTAAACAAC
>NZ_BAAACP010000036.1:0-6228 GCF_039521565.1 Paraclostridium tenue | reverse complement strand
AGTATCGCCTTTTTCACCTTTAGGACCCTGAGGACCTATATTTCCCTGTTCACCTTTAGGACCTTGAGCACCAGTATCGCCTTTTTCACCTTTAGGACCTTTAGGACCTATATCACCCTGTTCACCTTTAGGGCCTTGAGCACCAGTATCACCTTTTTCACCTTTAGGACCTTGAGCTCCAGGTAATGTTAATATTTCTGAAACATTAATATTACATAATGGATTAATATATACTTCCTTACCAAAGTCAACGTAGTCTATAGCTGATAATTTTACACATATAGGACCTTTGCCAGAAGAAGTCATTCCATATACACTACAAGGTGTTATTTTCATTATTTTAAGTCTTAATATACAATCACTACATGATAATTTAAAACCAAGTGTTTTTCCTATACAATTTACTAAATTTTTATACAAATCTAGTTCACATGGATAATAAGTATATATAGGTTTAGATGGTTTCGTATACTCATCTTCATTGCAATAATCTAAATAATAGTACTTAGATTTACATTTACTAGGTTTACAATAATTATAGTCACAATTTTTATGCATTTAAAACACTCCATATCAGTTAATTTAATAGTCTTATCCTATCATTATACTTATATGCAATTTACATTTTATTTGAAACTAATTTAAAGAATATATATGGAGAATTAAATTATTAAAAACATAATCATAAAATAAGTTACAATATATAACAATATCTTTTTAATATAAATATAGATTATATAAATAGTTAAAAGTAATAAACAGCAAAATAAAACATAAAATTAAAATAAATTGTAAAAACTTTTAAAAAATATAATTTACTATTTCTTTTTTAAAAAATATAATGTAAAATATAACTTAAGAAAACGTTAACAAAATTAAAAACCTGAAGTAAGGGGTGAGAATATGGATTGTCAAGATAAAATACTAAAGGTTATAATTCATGCTGGAAATGCTAAATCACATATATATGAATCGCTACATTATGCTAAAAAAAATGATTTTAAAAAATGTGATGAATATATGGAAAGTGCAAATGAAGAAATATTAGCAGCACAAAAAATACAAACAAGTTTAATTAACAAAGACTCAGAAGGAAAAAATATAGAGATAAGTATACTTTTAATACACTCTCAGGATCATTTAATGACTTGTCTAAGTGAAAGAAACTTAGTAAAAGAAATTATAGATTTAAGAAAAGAAATGAGTTTAAAAAACAATTAAAATATATAAGTTTTTATGAGGAAATTAAAATGAATAAAAAAATATATTTATTCTGTAGTTTAGGGATATCAACAAATTTATTAGCTATTAAAATACAAAATGTTGCAAATAAAAATAAATTACCAATAGAGGTAAAAGCATTTTCATACTATGAAATAGATAAAATAGTGGAACAAAAAAAACCAGATTGTATATTACTTGGACCACAAGTTAAATTTAATTTAAAAGAAGTTCAAACTAAATTTGGTGAAAAAATTCCAGTAGATATTATAAATAGTATCGATTATAGTTCTATGAATGGAGAAAATATTTTGGAAAATGCTATAAAAATGATAAAAACTCATAATCTTAAGTACTAGTTTTAATAATTTATGATTAAGAGCATTTAAAGAGAAAAATTACATATTACATTAGAGAGTAAACATGAATAAGTATCTAGTAACAACAGATTATTTTTGAAATTATAGGGATAGATTTTTAATTGATAAACAAATTTTTATAATACTATTTATGGTTATTGAAATGTCTGCTGAAAATGATATATATTATTCGTTAAGACAAGAAGTTTGCTTCTAAAGATAAGCCTTGGGAAACCAAGGCTTTTATTGAAAAAAGTATTAAAATATGAGGTAAATATATACCAAATAGGGAGGGAAAAAATATGTGGGGAATAATAGCTACTTGGAGAATGGCAATAGAAGGAATAACAGAAAGCTCAGAAAAATTAAATGAAGGAATGGAAGCAGGAGATGCTATAGAACTTGCTATTAAAAGGGTAGAAGATTATCCTTTTTATAAATCTGTAGGGTATGGTGGACTTCCTAATGAAAATTGTGAAGTAGAATTAGATGCTGCATATATGGATGGGGATACTCTTTCAATAGGGGCAGTAGCTGGTATAAGAGATTTTGCAAATCCTATATCAATAGCTAGAAAATTAAGTGATGAAAAAGTAAATTGCTTTTTAGTAGGAATTGGAGCAGAAGAATATGCTCATAAAAATGGTTTTGAAAGAAAAAATATGTTAACTGATAGAGCTAAACAACACTATAATAAAAGAAAAAAGGAAACTTTAGAACAAGGATTAAGTCCATATATAGGACATGATACTGTAGGTATGGTTACATTAGATAGTAATGGGAAAATGTGTGCAGCAACTTCTACTAGTGGATTATTTATGAAAAAAAGTGGCAGAGTAGGAGATTCTCCATTATCAGGTTCTGGATTTTACGTTGATAGTGAGATAGGTGGAGCAACTGCTACAGGTCTTGGGGAAGATCTTATGAAAGGTTGTATATCATATGAAATAGTTAGGCTTATGAAAGAAGGTTTAACTCCACAACAAGCTTGTGATAAGGCTGTTAATGAATTGGATGAACTTCTTATAAAAAGAAGAGGTAAAGCAGGAGATTTATCACTAGTTGCAATGAATAATAAAGGTGAATGGGGAGTAGCTACTAATATACCAAACTTTAGTTTTTCAGTAGCTACAAAAGATCATGAACCTACAGTTTATGTAAGTAATAGAATAGATGGTAAGAGTGTGCACGAAGTAGCATCAAAAGAGTGGTTAGATGCATATGCTGCTAGAATTATAGCACCTATAGAATAAATAAGAATTGGGGAAATTTTATGGATATCTTAAATAATCAAATAGATGAATTAAAAAATGACTTGTTAAATGATATTGTAGATATAGTAAAAATACCTAGTGTTGAAGAGAAATCGCTAGATGGTTTCCCTTTTGGAAAAAATGTTGGAAAAGCATTAGACAAAGCACTTGAAATATCACAAAAACTAGGATTTAAAACTAAAAATATTGATGGATATATGGGATATGCTGAATTTGGAGAAGGTGAAGATTACGTAGCAGTAGTTGGACATCTAGATGTAGTGCCAGAAGGTAGTGGTTGGAAGTATGAGCCATATGGTGGAGAAATAGATAACGGAAAAATTTATGGTAGAGGTGTATTAGACAACAAAGGACCTATAATAAGTGCTTTATATGGATTAAAAGCAATAGCTAATTCTAATATTAAGTTAGGTAAAAAAGTTAGAATAATTTTTGGAACTAATGAAGAAACAGGATTTAATGATATACCATATTACTTAAGTAAAGAAAAACCACCTATAATGGGATTTACTCCAGATTGTAAATACCCTGTAGTGTATGGTGAAAGAGGCATAGGGAAATTAAATATAAAAAAGAAAATTAATTTATCTGGTATAAATGTTTATGGAGATTTTAGAGCTAATATAGTGCCGGAAAATTGTAATATAGATATACCAAAGACATATATACATGAAGATATTATATTCTATTTAGAAGATAAAGCTAGGAAAGAGAATTATAATATAAAGATAAACGAAAAAATAGATATAAAAATAAATAATGAAACTATAACTATAAGTGCTTATGGGAAACAAGCTCCAGCTAATGCACCTCAAGTTGGAGAAAATGCTATAACTAATGCTATTAAATATTTATTAGAAGAGAACTTTATAAACGATGAAGAATTAAATAATTTCTTCAAATTTATAAATGAATATTTTTATAATGAGTATTATGGAGAAAAATTAGGTATAAATTTTGAAGATGAGTTAACTGGAAAGTTATATTTAACTCCTTATGAATTAAAATGTGAAAATGAAGAGATAATTTTCAGCTTTGGAGTTAGATATCCTATGACTTGTAAGATAGATTATATAACAGATGCTATAAAAAAGGTATTAAAATATGATATGGTTTTAAATATAGAGAGAAACTTTAATCCAGTAAACTTTGATAAAGATTCGTATTTAGTTAGAAGTTTACAACTTGCATATGAAAGAGTTACAGGTTTAGATGGAACACCAACAACTACAAGTGGTGGAACTTATGCTAAAGTTATGCCAAATATAGTTCCTTTTGGGCCATCATTTCCAGGGCAAAAGGGCATAGGACATAATCATGATGAATACATGGGTATAGATGATATAATTTTAAATGCTAAAATATTTGCAAATGCTATTTATGATTTAGCTAAGGAGGATAAATGCTAGAGATTATAGGAATGAGTGTAGAGGATGCAGTAGCTATAGAAAAATGTGGTGCTGATAGAATTGAGCTTGTAAGTGCATTAACAGAAGGTGGATTAACACCAAGCTTTGGACTTATAGAAGCTGTAGTTAACAAGGTAAATATACCTGTTAATGTTATGATAAGACATCATGCTAAGAGTTTTATTTATAGTGAAGAAGATATAAATATAATGGTAAGGGATATAGAAAAAGTAAAAGAAATAGGTGCTAATGGTGTTGTATTTGGAATGCTAGATAGTGAAAATAATATAAAAGAAGATCAACTTATAACATTACTAGAAGCAGCTAAAGGCTTAGATGTTACATATCATAGAGCTATAGATGAAACTGATGTTGTAAAATCTATTAATATATTAAATAAATATGATGGAATAACCAATGTATTAACTTCAGCAGGTAAAGGAAATATAGCTGATAATATAGAGAAAATAAATGAGATGAAAAAAAACGCTAAACATATAAATGTTTTATTAGGTGGAGGGTTAAATTTTGACAATATAAGAAATATAAAAGATTTAACTCAAAATACAGATTTTCACTTTGGAACAGCAGTCAGAGTAAGAAAAAGTCCTTTTGGAGAAATTGATGAAGAAAAGTTAATTAAACTTGTTAATATATTAAATAATTAATAAAAAAAGATAAGCACAGAAAAATATTGTTGCTTATCTTTTTTTATTGTTTAATAAAATGACAACAATACCAAATGATTGTATTAATTTGAAAGAGCTGGATGATATATGTTAAAATATAGTAGTATAGAAAAATATTGAAAAAATATTAATGCATAGAGGAGATTGTAAAAGTGAGCAAACAACTTAATAAATTTACTAAGGGTATCGTCACTTTTGGAATAATATCAGCAGCAACTACTGTAGGTAACGTGATTCCAGTAAGTGCTAATGGAAATTTAGAATCAGAACTTACATCTGTGATGGATAAATATAAATCAGAAAATATAGAAATGGAAGATGGTATATCACTAAGACAAGGAGAAAAACTTGATTTATCAGCTAATCCTAATTGGGAAGTATCAAACAATAATACGGTACAAATTAGTGAAAATGGTATCGTAACACCTATAAATCCAGGTACAGTATTTTTAAGTCAAAAAATAGGAGATAAAGTACATATAATAGAAGTTCATGTATCTAAAAATACAATAAGATCATATAATTTTGCATCTAATCCAAAAGTAAATAGAAACTATTATAAAGTGTTTGTTGATCCAGGGCATGGAGGTCAAGATAGTGGAGCTGTTGGAAATGGGCACTATGAAGATGAACTTAATTTGGAAGTTGCTAAAAAAGTAGCACAGAAACTAATAGCTAAGGGTATTGAAGTTAAAATGAGTAGAATAAGTGATAACTTTATATCTTTAAGTGAAAGAGCTAATATGGCAAATCAGTATGCACCAGATGTATTTATATCTATACACCAAAATTCATCAGAATCAGCTAGTGCTAATGGCATAGAAACTTACTATCATACAAATAAGGGAGATCATAGACCTTATGCACAAGATATACAAACTAATGCTATAAATGAAACAGGAGTTAAAAGTAGAGGTATTAAAAGAGCAAACTTTGCAGTTTTAAGAGAAACTAATATGCCAGCTGCATTATTTGAGAGTGGATTTATAACTAATCCAACTGAATCAGCAAATTTATCAGATCCTACATATCAAGATAAGTTAGCTACTGGTATAGCTAATGGAATAGAAAAATACTTAAAAGAAAACATAACACTTAATGGAGATGTAAATAAACCTATTGAACCAGAGATTCCTGAAAATCCAGATCAAAATAATCAAACTATAAATACAGGAGTAGTAACAGCAACAAGCTTAAATGTAAGAAGTGGATATGGATCAAACTATTCTAAGATAGGATCATTAAAAAACGGAGATAAAGTAGAGATAGTAGAAAG
>NZ_BAAACP010000035.1:0-7246 GCF_039521565.1 Paraclostridium tenue | reverse complement strand
AATAGAAATATTACTGAACAGATTACTGTAATTGTGAAGTTACAGTGGGTATACTAGTGAAGGGGCATGACTGGTCATGACTATAACTAAATACCTCTCTTGACTTGGAATTTTAAAGAATTTCAAGTCAGGAGGGAGGGATGCCAAATTCTGCTAACAATCCTAATCAGACTATCATAAAAACAAAAAACAATACTATATAACAATATTAAAAATAGGAGTATAATAAATGAATAAAGATATAAAACAATTACTCAGGACAGTTCAGGAACATACTAGAGCTATTAGAGAGTTCAAGTATAAAGTGAGTATGAAATACAATAATGCAACCAATGAAGATACAAGTAGTAGAATAATTGAAAAAGTACATAGTATAGAGGTATTATATGAGAAGTTTGAAGAGGATTACTATTGGCTAAATGCTACAGGAGAAGATAATGATTTATTAGTAGATTTAAGAAATAGTATAGATGAGTTTCACAAAGAAATCTTGTCTTTAAAATAAAGAGGAGGCTACAGAGTAGATGAAAAGTTTAGCAGAGAATTTGTATTTAAAAACTATACTCAAAGGGTTAGAATTATTAGGGGTAATATTTGCAATTATATTAGTATTAAGGGGCTTATTTAAGAAATAGATACATAAGGAGATTGATTAATGGAAGAAAGCATTTTAAAGGATATAAAGAGAATAGATGAAAAATTAAACTCAACATGCTATCATTTCTATGAGGCTGAAAATTTACAAAAAGAATTAGTTGCCAAATATAGAGGTGATATAGATCATATAGAAAAAGATTTAGATTATGAGGATATTGCATTTGATATGTATGGAAATAGGTTTGAGACCCCTGCAGATTATAGAAGTAATTTAAACAATATAAAAGCTAAATTAGAATGGCATTTAGCAAAGCTAAGAGATGAAAAAAAACAGCCAAAAGAACAACCAGTACCAAATGTTAGCTTTGTAACTAATAATAACAATCACAACCATAGTGATAATCACAGTAGCAATACTAACAGCAATAATCTTTCAAATAATAATAACAACAGTAATACTGTAGATGTAAAATTATTATTTGAAGAGGCTAGAAATGTAATTGAGGATGATATTAGCCTAGGGGAAGAAGAGTTACAAGAAATATTAGCTAAAATTAATGAACTAGAACAATTAAATAACTCTGATGAAAAGCCAAGGGAGAAATGGGAAAAGGCAAAAGGAGCAATGACTTGGTTGTTTACAAAAGGTCCTAAAGTTGCAACAACTATTTTACCATTAATAACAGAAGTAATTAAGTTAAACAACTAAAGCCTTAAATTTAAACTTGTTTACTTTTTAACTATTAACTTTATTTACAAAAACATAGTTTAAATTGGTTTTTTCAGCTGTACTATAATATATAGAAAGACAACAGTAATATAAACAGTATAAAATAGCAGCTAAATAAGAGAATGATAAATTTGATAAAACAATTAATAAAAAGTTGTTTGTCAAAGACAAAAGCCTTTAGGCTCAGGAAAGGATAAGTCTATTCAAAGTCTAGTAAAGAAAATAGGCTAAAGCCTAATATTGTATTAAAATACAATATCTATATTAGAAATTAATACATAAACAAACTTTAAATATTAAAACAGTATTACATAAATATAAGTAAATGGAACAGCTACAGGGATTTAATCAAATTGGAACAATTATTCAGTTTGTATTAGTTTCTTGTAGCTGTTTTTTATGTCTATTTTATTGTTACAAATATTGATACATAAGTACCTACTATATATCTGTATCTATTATTTATATATAGATAGTTCTTATGTTACAAACTTTAATACATAATAATTTAAACTTGTATAAGTTTTTACTAGATGGTAAAATGTGTAAAAAATGATGAAAGAGGTAAAAATATGAGTAAAAAAATACTTGTAGCAAAAGACACTAAGTTAGGAAATCTAAATGATTACATAAAGTTAATATCAACATTAACAGAAGAATTTAATTTAAATGCTGTTGCAATAAAAGAAATTAACTCTGATAGTAGAGATATGTTTGTTGAATTTTATGAGGCATTTGGTGCTATGGAATTAGATTACAATTATGATTATAATGAATTATATATTAATGTAGATTGTAATGAAAAAGATATGGAAATGGTCAATAAAATTATATCAAGAACTAAAGAATTAGTTGCTGATAAGAATGATATACAAGTAACAGAGAAACAAAGAGAGGCAATAAATAATATATTAGATATAGTAAAATCAAAATAGAGAACATAGGCACTTACTCAGGTAAGTGTCTTTTTTGTATGACTCCAAAAATCTAAAAAAGTGCAACTAAATGCAACCTGATAAAATATTTCACTTTGTTAAGATAGAGTAAATTCAATGCCTATATGGGATTTTTTAAAAGGCTATGTTGCAACTTTAAAAAATGTAATTTTATATATAAATAAAACAATATCAATTCTGTAACTAGAAAACCCACATATTGTAAATATATAATAGTATTATGACAAAATAAGCCAAGGAGGAAAAGGAATGGGATTATTACAAAAATATAATGTTAATATTGCTATGATTGAAGGTATAAATGTTGGTTTAGAACAGTATGGTGGTGTGTATAGAGTACAAACAGTATCTATAGATTGGAATACACAAAGCAATAAGTTAGATGAGATATCATATAATATAAATAATGATTTAGCAAATCAGGGAAATTTAAAAACTGAATGTGAAATGGAAGATTTTTTAATTGGAGAATTAGGACTTACTTCAGCTGATTTAATAAATTTTGTATAAATATAAATAGATAATGAAGACACTTATTTAGGTAGGTGTCTTTTTTAATTTAATAAAGTTGTAATGATAAAAACACAATAATGACTTTATTAAGTTAAGTTTAATAACAAATTACCTTATTATTTTTTAAAATTAAAAACCTTATATAATTAAGTTGATAAGATGAGATTGCTAAAAGGGTTGAAAATACTGTATTTATTTAAAGACTACCCAAAATACATATTTAAGGTATAGTTAAAAGGTAGGGGTAGTGTAAAGTTTTAATAGCCTTTACCATTTAATAAAAATAATGGGTAATGTTATTTCTAAATAGTGGGGTGCTTAAAAAGGTAATGGATACCCTATTTATATAAGGCTCTGAGAGCATCTTACAGCTTATGTAATAGAGAATAAGATTAATACATTAAATATTACAAATAACAAGCTAATAATGGCTATAAATAGGTTATAATAATATGCTGTTAAGTATATGTATAACAGTATGTAGAGAATTTGATTAAGTACAAATACAATAGCTAAATGTACATCTATAAACTCATGACAATACTTACTATCAGTTAAATGTACAATAAAAGGTATGTTAGTTATGTGTACATATATCTATACATAGATGCATTGGAATAGCTACATATATATCTATTGATTAGATTATTTTTATTAAAATATTTTTGTACAAAAAAGCAATTGTTTAATTGTACAAATAATTATACAAATTTATTTATAAATAAAAATCAATGAACATAACAAGACCCCTACACATGGGGGAGGGGGTGGCTGACAGCCTCAGTCTAGTGTATTGAAAATATATAAAATAATTTTGAGTTTTGGGATTATATATGGACTTTTATCAAACATTTATAAATCTTCATTACTTGTTTAATGTAATAGCTATTTAATTGTGTTTTATATTTGCAATTAACTTAGCTAATTAAATATAGTTAGGAGATATAACAGTATGGCAATAAAGAAAAAAGAAATAAAAGGAGATGCATTAAACAAGACTATAGATTTAATAGATAAAATGTATGCTAACCTAGATCAGTATGAGAAAGAAAATATACAGAAACCTCTAGAAGATTTAGAAGAGCTTAGAGCTGAGCAAGAGTACTTAAAAGTTAATGGTAATAAAATAGATGTCCATACAGGATATGATACATATTTGAGAAATCAAGAAAGAATAAAAGTGTTACCAAACTTAATAATTGATACTCAGAGAGCTATCAATACAGCTAGAGAGCAGAAAGAAACTATAGAGAATGACTTAGCAATATCTGTGTATAAAGAAATAAAAGAGGATTTATATGCAGAATTTGAGCATAACATGACACAGTATAAAAATGATTTATTTGATGGGCTATTAAAAGTTGCTCAAACTTGTAATGATATGAATACTTTAAGTCAGGAATACAATGAGGCTATAGAGCCAATAAAGTGGAAAAAGGGAGTGTATCTGACAATAGACAGTACTGGAACTATAGATGAAATAGCTCAAGTGTTTGATATATCTAAGTTTGGAGGATTTGATTTAGGTAGAAAGATAAAGATACCTGAAAATATACAGGAATTAAAGAAGGAATTTCAGAACTAATTAAATAATTAGACTTTGAGCAGAGATATAAGAATGAACCATTTAATCAATGTATAGATGCATTGAAATCAGGTTTCATGCAAAACTATGATTTTAGGAGGTTATAAAAATAAATATAAATAGAGAAATAGATAGGGAGGGCTTATGCTCTCCTTTATTTTTTTATATAAAAATATTCTACAAAGAATCTACAAATGTAGTAAAATTATATTAGTAGAAAAATGGTAGAGAAACTGTTGAATATGAGGAGAGGATTAAATGGAGCAACTAACAAAGGGTGAGTTTATAGAGTTAGATATAGAGAAGAAGATACAATATTTAAATGATAGGCTCTCACAGGGGCAAACAGTTATCAGGATTAGAGAAGATTTAGGCATTGGAGAGAAAACCTTACAGAAGATTATGAAGGAGAATGGTTATAAATATAATCAGAAAGAAAGACTCTACAAAAAGTCTACAGATGTAGAAAAAATAGTGAGTAGTTCAGAAAAATCTCCTGATAAAGAAATCTACAAAAGTTCTATTCCTGTAGAAAGGCATACAAATGGATCAAATCCTGAGGTAGAGTCTAAAATCTACAATAGTAGAGAGATTGTAGTAGATAAAGAGAAATTCAATCTGATGCTAAAATCTTATAAAAAAGTAGAGCAAATGGCTGAGAAATTGGATGCAGTTTATAGATGGTATGAGAAGGAACATGAGGTAATAGATGTTACTCCTAAGGAATTAAAGATAGACAAGTTTGAGGGAGAGGCAGTATCAAGAGCATATAAATTCTATCCTGATATACAAAAGGATTTTATAGAGTTTTGTGATAAACATAAGCAATATAAAAAACAGGATATAATATGCCAAGCATTAAAAGAATTTATGGAAAAATACAAAAATAGTAAAGGATAAAATAAAAATGAAACAAATTATAAATTTTATTATGAGTGATAAGGGGTATATAACAGTAGTATTTGTAATACTTGTGATAGCATTTTTTATTAGCAAAAAAAATCTGTATGATGAAAAAGATAAGGGTGGAAGTAGTTTAAAGATTACACTAACAATGTTTATTTTACTTATGGTTGGAGTAGCTGGGTATATAATTTCATTTGGTACTAATATAACTGATGCAAATAAACTTTCTACAATAGCATCTTTTACAGCACCATTTATTGCATTTAGTGGAGCATATTTAATATTTGAATTTGGTCAGAAAAAAGCTGATAGAGAGAAGGAAATAGATAATGATAAAAAATTAGAGCATAAAAAAAAGATGCTTTTTACTTTATTAGAATTTTCATATATTCAAACAAGGATACCAAGTGAAAATATAAAACAAGTTTATAAAGATGATTATAAAAAAATACCATGTGAAGGGAAAGGATTTGCAGTTAATAAGTATAAACTTACAGGAGAGATAATGACTGATTTTGATAAGATGTTGAGAGTAAAGCCTTGCAAAGACACAGAGTACTTTGATGATTTTTTAGATTGGGTGAGTGATAAACTTGTAGAAGATATGAAGGATACTAATATATATAAAAGAGTAATTTATATTGAAAATTGGTATGATTATCTTGATTGTATTGATAATGCTGAGGATATAAACTCAATAGTATTTTGGATCACTATGATTAAAAGTAGTAATAACAGTATAAAGGTATATCAATTTCTTTCAAACAGGGATAATATAGACTCTTTAATAAAGAAGTATTATCCTAAAGTTATTGATGAAGGATTAAGAGGAAAGTTAAGAAAAGTTGATTTATAGTTTAATGATTGTAAAATCAAGTGGTACAAATATATGGATGATTATTTGAAAAGTCTTAGAATGGCATATAGTAGGTCATAATTTTTAGTTTTTTAAATAATGTACAAATAAAGTTAGTATTTACTGTACATACTGAAAATACTGAGATTTATAGAAAAAAAAGCTTGCTTTATGTAGAAATTAATAGTATTATTTTACTTATAAAAACTAAATAAAAAAAAGCCTTAACTACAGTCCAAGTTAGATGGTGGTACATCTATCAAGGATTAAACCTACATGTGGTGGTACACAGTGTATGAGTTAGTAATTAAAGCCTTTGTTTACATATGTTATTAATATATAATAGATTATATTAAAAAATAGCATATCTGTAAAGATAGAATTTAAAAAATGTTACATAGATAGTATATACCTCAAATTGAGCAATATACTTAAAGTGTAAATAAACTAATGAAATTATAGCCTGTTTTCCAACACAAATGGAGGACAGGCTTTTTTAATGTAGAGAAACTACCTGAGGAGTAATAAAGCCCCTATACCATAGCTAAAGGGCTTGAGGCAATGGAAGCATTGATAGTATGCTTGATAATTACTATTAGCTTATAACATAGTTAAAAGGCTTGATACCATGTGAGGATTAAACCTATCCTGGATAATTAGGTAGAGCTACTAATCAGGAATACATAGATAGAGATGGATTGTAAGTTGAAACATATTTAAAAACTAAATTAAGAAAATTTTACAGTTAACTGTAAGAGTGTAGAAAGAAAACCACTATAAAATAAATGGCTCATTTCAGAGAAAATTAACAAGTAACATTGTTATAATAGTTGTATGATATGAGAGATGTCCCTGAAAAAGGTTGGGCATAGTGGGTTTGGTTGATCCTGGTAGGTTGGCACCAGGTTAGAACCCACAGAGAACTCATTACAAGGATAACATGTGTTGCAGAAATGCAGAGGGAGAATCTGAAATCTTGATAAAGGCACTAATGAGCAAGTTGTAATAGAAATATTACTGAACAGATTACTGTAATTGTGAAGTTACAGTGGGTATACTAGTGAAGGGGCATGACTGGTCATGACTATAACTAAATACCTCTC
>NZ_BAAACP010000034.1:0-9285 GCF_039521565.1 Paraclostridium tenue | reverse complement strand
CCCATTCCGAACACAGAAGTTAAGCTCTTTAGCGCCGATGGTACTTGGTGGGAAGCCGCCTGGGAGAGTAGGACGTAGCCACGTAATCTTTTTTATTTATTACGAAAAAGATTACATATTCATAAACCCTTATACATATCTTTTATTAAAGATATTAAAGGGGGGTAGGTTAAATGAAATTTAGCATTCAAATGTGTAGAGGTAACATTCTAGATATTATTAATTTAGCAGATAATAATAATTTAATTATAGAATCTATAGAACAAGGTCCTATAAATGATGATATTTCAAATATAAAAGTTGCTTTTTCAGGAAATAGTAGTGTTCATGATATAGATAAATTTGTTAGTGATATAAAAAATTGTAATTCATTTAATTCTTGTGAAACAATATAAAAACTATGCATATTCGCATAGTTTTTTTTATGATAAAAAATTCAAATTAAATTTATAAAACGTTTAAAAATGGAGTATAATGTTTAAAAATTTTGTAAAAAGATATATAATAACTTGATATAATTAAATATTATGTAAATTAAGGAGGTTGATTATATGGTGGTGGAAACTACATCGCAAGTATCTCAACAAACAGTAGAGACATTTTTTCATGCGGTTAAAAATAGTGGACCTAAGTTAATATATGCGATTATATTTTTTGTATTAGGTTTATATGCGTGCAAAATAGTAAAAAAATACAGCAAAAATTTTATATTAAAATATAATGTTGAAAGAGGTGTCGCTAACTTTATTTCTTATGGTATTTATGGAACAGGAATAGTAATGGTAGTTATGACATGTTTAGAGATTATTAACTTCCCAGTACAATCAGTAATGACTGTAATGGTTTCTTTATTAGGAGTAATCGGATTATCATTAGGTTTGGCATTTAAAGAAATATTATCAAACCTAGGATCGGGGATAATTATATTATTCTTTCAACCATTTAAAACGGGAGATTATATATGTGGATCTGGAGTTGAAGGAACAGTTTCTGATATACAAATTTTTAGTACTGTATTAAAGACTCCAGATAATAAAGCTATAATAGTTCCAAACTTTAAATTGACTAGTGACAATATAATTAATTATACTCATCAAGATAAAAGAAGAATAGACTTTTCATTTGATGTTTCATATGACAGTGATATAAAATTTGTAAAAAATGTTTTAGATAAAATTTTTAAAGAAGATAAAAGAATATTAGAAGATCCAAAACCAATCATAGGACTTAATACTTTAGGAGATAGTTCTATGAAAATAGTTGCAAGACCATGGGTTAAAACTGATGATTACTGGAGTGTATATTTTGATATTATGGAAAAAGTTAAAGAAAAATTTGATGAAAATAATATTGAAATACCATTCCCTTCAAGAGTTATATACTATAAAAATACAGAAGATAATTCTAAGAACTAATAAAAAAATAATAAAATTTTTGAATATTAGTATTGAAAGTTGATAATATATATAATATAATGATTAACAAATAGAACAACCAATAAAGCTATGAAGGAAAATAGTAAAAAGCAAGTTTGTATTCAGAGAGTGAGTGGTTGGTGAGAACTCATTACAATGGTTTTTGAATCCATTCCGGAGCTACTAATCGGAATTAATAGTAAGATTAGTCGTATACCTACGTTACAGGATTTAAGAGGTTTATATTTTTACAATATAAACAACTAGGGTGGCAACGCGGATAACAAGACTTTCGTCCCTTTTTTAAGGGTACGAAGGTCTTTTTTTGTATACATAAATACAAAAATTATCAGTGATGAAATTGTCACAATATCAATAAGGTTAACGTTATTTTCATGAAAATAAATATAAAAAATATTAAAAACAGGAGGAAGAAAAAATGCTAGATATAAAAAGAATCAGAGAAAATTTAGATGAAATAAAAAAAGCAATGCAAGTAAGAGGGGAAAAGGAATTTGACCTTGATGCTGTAGTTGAATTAGATAATAAAAGAAGAGAATTACTTCAAGAAGTTGAAGTTATGAAAAATGAATTAAATGTAGAATCTAAAAAAATACCTCAATTAATAAAAGAAGGTGTAGATGTAACTGAAGCTAAGGCTAAGTTAAAGGAATTATCAGATAAAATAAAGGGTGTAGATGAAAAAGTTAAGGAAGTAGAAGGGGAACTAGAATATAGATTAATGAGAATACCTAATGTTCCTCACCCAGATGTTCCACAAGGAACAACTGATGAAGATAATGTTGAAATAAGAACTTGGGGAGAACCTACTAAGTTTGATTATGAAAATAAAGCTCACTGGGATATAGGAACAGGATTAGGAATATTAGATTTTGAAACTGCAGGAAAAATAACAGGATCAAGATTTACTTTATACAAGGGATTAGGAGCTAGACTTGAAAGATCTTTAATAAACTTCTTCTTAAATACTCATACTGAAAAGCATGGTTACACGGAAGTATTACCTCCTTTCATGGCAAATAGAGCAAGCTTCATAGGAACTGGACAACTTCCAAAATTTGAAGAAGATATGTTCAAATTAGAAGGACTTGATTACTTCTTAATACCAACAGCAGAAGTACCAGTAACAAATATACATAGAGATGAAATATTATCAGTAGATCAATTACCAATAAAATACTGTGCATACACACCATGCTTTAGATCAGAAGCAGGTTCTGCAGGTAGAGATACTAGAGGATTAGTTAGACAACATCAATTTAACAAAGTTGAATTAGTTAAATTTGTTAAACCAGAAGAATCTTATGAAGAATTAGAAAAATTAACAAATGATGCAGAAACTATGTTACAAATGTTAGGATTACCATATAGAGTAGTTAGAATATGTACAGGAGACTTAGGATTTACAGCTGCATTTAAATATGACTTAGAAGTTTGGATGCCAAGTTATAACAGATATGTTGAAATATCTTCTTGTTCAAACTTTGAAGATTTCCAAGCTAGAAGAGCTGGTATAAGATTCAAGAGAGATAAAAAAGCTAAAGCTGAATATGTTCATACATTAAATGGATCTGGATTAGCAGTTGGAAGATGTTTAGCTGCTATATTAGAAAACTATCAACAACCAGATGGATCTGTAGTAGTTCCAGAAGTATTAAGACCATATATGGGTGTTGATGTTATCAAAAAAGAAGAATTATAATATTAAATATTAAAAATATATCTAAAGAAGGAGCTTAAAAATTTAAGCTCCTTTTTATTTAATAAAATTTAAGATTAGTATAATTTTTATTAAATTCTAGTAAGAATTTGTAATATTATAGAAGAATATGAATTTAAATTTGAGTTGAATTATAAATTTAATTATGGTAATATTAAATATGTTATAAGTTTTAGGAGGAAGCATGGATAAGTCGTTTTATATGAATGAAGCAATAAAAGAAGCATATAAAGCTTATGAAAAAGGCGAAACGCCTATAGGTGCCGTAATAGTAAAAGATGGAGAAATAATAGCTAGAGCACACAATTTAACTGAAACATTAAATGATTCAACTGCCCATGCGGAAATCTTAGCTATAAGAGAGGCTTCAGAATACTTAGGTGGATGGAGACTTATAAATTGTGACTTGTATGTAACTATGGAACCGTGTATAATGTGTAGTGGAGCTATAGTTCAGTCAAGAATAAAAAAACTTATAGTAGGAACTAAGCATATTAAAAATTTAAATATAGAAAAACAACATGAATTTAAAATAGATTATTTTAACACTTGTAATATAGAGGTAACATTTGGTATATTAAAAGAGGAATGTTCAAGTATATTACAAAAGTTTTTTAAGGAATTAAGAAAGCGACAGTAGGGAGAGATGGTCGAGTCGGTCGAAGGCGCTCGCCTGGAAAGTGAGTATACGGCTAAAACCGTATCGTGGGTTCGAATCCCACTCTCTCCGCCAAAAAACTTAATTATGGTTATAAGTTTGCTGTGCTAGACGGGAAGGTAGCGGTGTCCTGTAACCTGCAATCCGCTATAGCAGGGTTGAATTCCATCTAGAGGTTTATATATTGTAGGGCTGCCCTAAATAAGTGGTGTTGACACTTAGGTCCTGCGCAACGGAAGCTCATAAACCCCGCCAGATCCGGAAGGAAGCAACGGTAAGTGATCACTTTCGTGTGCCGCGGGGGTGCCTAAGTCGAGCTAACTGTTTAGGTAACGCCTATGATAGTAAGTCAATAGATGGTGCACAGCTTTAATATATAAAATAAGAATCCCTTATAGTTAAGGGATTTTTTTAATATAAAGATATATATTTAGTTTTTGTGTTAGATATAGATAAAATTATTGTATATTGGTATATAATAATATATCGGTATTTTAGAATTAAGGAGAGATAAATTTATGCATAAGGCACTTTATAGAGCCTATAGACCTCAAACATTTAAAGACGTTGTAGGACAAGAACATATAATTAAAACTTTAAAAAATCAGATACAAAATAATAATGTAGGACATGCCTACTTATTTTGTGGTACTAGAGGTACAGGTAAAACTTCTACAGCTAAAATATTTGCAAGAGCTGTCAATTGTGAAGATAGCGTTAATGAGGAACCTTGTAATGAATGTGAGGTTTGTAAGGATATATTAAATGACAATAATATGGATGTCATAGAGATAGATGCAGCATCAAACAATAGCGTTGATGATATAAGAGAAATTAGAGAAAACGTAAAGTATACTCCAGCTAAATGTAAGTACAAAGTATATATAATAGATGAGGTTCATATGTTATCTCAAGGAGCATTTAATGCTTTGTTAAAAACTCTAGAAGAGCCACCATCATATGTAATATTTATATTAGCTACAACAGAACCGCATAAAATCCCTGCTACTATACTTTCTAGATGTCAAAGATTTGATTTCAAGAGAGTAACTGTTAAAGATATGAGTTCTAGAATGAAAGAAATATGTGAAGATGTCAATGTAGAGGTAGATGATAGAGCTCTAAACTTAATAGCAAGAAATTCTCAAGGAGCTCTAAGAGATGCTCTTAGTATATTAGATCAGTGTATGTCTTTTAGTGAAAATAAGATAGAGTATAAAGATGTTGTAGATTTATTAGGAACTGTAAATGTAGAACAATTATTTGAAATGGCAGATTATGTTATAAAAGAAGATACAAAAAAGTGTCTAGAAATTTTAAATGAATTTGTAATATGGGGTAAAGACATAAAAAATTTAATTGATGATTTAATTGATCATTTTAGAAACTTAATGGTATGTAAAGTATCTAATGATTTAGATGAAATAATATCTTTACCAGAGGAGATAATAGATCAGTTAAAATCTCAAGCAGAAACAATAGAAACTAATGAGATTATAAGAATACTAAATATACTATCTGTTACTCAAGATGATATTAAAGCATCATCTAATCCTAGGGTTTTGGCAGAGGTTAGTATAATGAAATTATCTCAACCTATGTTTGATGATAGTAAGGAAGCATTATTAAAGCGAATATCTAACTTAGAAGAAGTTATAAGAAGTGGAAATATAACTGTAAATAATAATCAAGATAAAAAAGAACAGGTTGTAACGCAAGAAGAAGAAAAGTATGAAGAAAAAGAAGAGATATACTACGAAGAAGTTAAAAGTGAAGATGTTAAATTAGTAGAAAAGTCTTGGGAAAATATACTTACCAATATAAAAAAAGATAGAAATATGCCTGTATATGCAATACTAAGAGAAGCTAAAGACTTTAATGTTAATTCAAACACTTTATATATAATTTTTGATGATAAATTTGCATTTGCTAAGAATAAATTAAGTGATGTTAAGACACTATCTTATATAGAAGGTGTGGTTAGGGATACGATTAATAGAAGTTTTGGTATAAAAATAATATTAAAGTCAGAATCTAAAAATATAAAACTAGAAATAGAAAAAGAGGAAAAGGATAAAGGAGAACAAATACTAGAAGAAGTATTTCCTAAAGAGATACTAGATATAAAGCAAAGTGTAAGTGAAAATGAAATTAAATAATAAATACTATTATGATATAATAATAGCATAAATTAAATAATAAAGGTAATTAAGGAGGATTTTACATATGGCTAAAAAGGGATTCCCAGGAATGATGCCTGGAAATATGAATCAATTATTAAAACAAGCTCAAAAAATGCAAAGTGATATGCAAAAAATGCAAGAAGAGTTAGAATCTAAGGAAATAGAAACTTCTGTTGGAGGAGGAGCTGTTACTGTAAAAGTTAATGGTAAAAAAGAAGTTGTAGATATACAAATAAAACCTGAAGTTGTAGATCCAGATGATATAGAAATGCTTCAAGACTTAGTATTAAGTGCAATTAATGAAGCATTAAGAAATGTTGATGATATGCAATCTTCACAAATGAACAAATTAACTGGAGGAATGAATATCCCAGGATTATTCTAGTAGGTGATAAGATGCAAACTTATTCAGGACCAATATCAGCACTGATAGAAGAATTTTCTAAACTACCTGGTGTAGGAAGAAAAACAGCGCAGAGATTAGCTTTTCATGTAATTAATATGAATATTAATGATGTAGAAGCTTTATCAAAAGCTATATTAGAAGCTAAAAAAGAAATTAAATATTGTTCTATTTGTTACAATATAACAGATAAAGATCCATGTAGTATGTGTTCTAATAAAAATAGAGATAGTAGCGTTATATGCGTCGTTGAAGATCCTAGAGATGTGGCTGCCATGGAAAGAACTAAAGAATTTAATGGTCAATATCATGTGCTAAATGGAGTTATATCACCTATGGATGGTATAGGACCAGACATGATAAGGATAAAAGAACTTATTCAAAGATTAGGAAATCAAGATGTAAGGGAAATTATAATGGCCACAAATCCAACTATAGAAGGAGAAGCTACTGCTATGTATATAGCTAGACTTTTAAAACCAATGGGGATAAAAGTAACAAGAATAGCTCATGGACTTCCTGTAGGTGGAGATTTAGAGTATGCAGATGAAGTTACAATTTCAAAAGCATTAGAAGGCAGAAGAGAAATATAAAAAATCGAGGTTTGATTCTCGATTTTTTTATTTTTTCATAGAGTTATGTCATATTTTAAAAGAATTTTTGATATGAAAATTACAGTACAAATATTGAAGTAGAAATAGTTGTATTGTATAATCTGATTTATAATTTATTAAAAATTTTAATAGGGGTGCAAAATGAAATCAGCAATGAATTTTGAAGAGCATAAAGCTATGAAAGAGAAGCGAAACAAGAAAATGAAATCATCAAAAATTAAAGGTAAATATAGTGAATCTGATGATATGAGTCTTCTTATAAAAAAGAAGAGTAAGAAATCTTTAAAATCAAAAGAAAGTAATTTTAGAAATAACTACAAGCATTACCAATATGATTATGAAGAAGATTTTTATGAGCCAAGATACTAGGCTATTAAAAGATAAATAAAAAAAATCTGTAGGTATCTACAGATTTTTTTTATTTATCTTTTAATAAGTCTGATTCAACTAAATTTGCTATATTTTGTGAAGAGTTAAACTTTCGAATTGATTTTATATTCTTTTTAAGTATTTCTAATCTAGATGAATCATCTATAAGAACTTTTAATAAAACCGATAAAGAGTATTTTTTAGTTGTTCTTAATGCTGATCCACAGTTACATAAGAAATCTAAATTTTCTTCTTCTTGTCCAGGAATGTAATAAGGCACAATCATAGGAACATCTTTTAATAAAGCTTCAGTAGTTGTAAGACCTCCTGGTTTTGTTACAAGAACATCAATTGAAGCTAATATGTCATTCATTTTATTTGTAAAACCTAAAACTTTAACGTTCTTATCAATATGATGAGAATCAAGATTTTTTTCTAACTTTTCTTTAAGAGATTCATTTCTTCCAGTTATAACTAATATTTGAAAATCTCTATCAATACTAAGCATTTCAGTTAATGTTTCTTTAATATTTCCAGCACCAAAGCTACCACCCATTAAAAGTACTGTTAGTTTATCTTTATCAAAACCTAGCTCAGATAATACTGTTTCTCTATCCCTATTTTGTAAAAATGATTTTTCAACAGGTATTCCTAATGGTTTAATTTTATTACCATCTACACCCTCAGAAATTAACAATTCTTTAACATATTCATGTCCTACAACATAATAATCTAATTCATTTTGAATCCAAGTAGAATGAGTTGTGTAATCGGTTAAAACAGATATAAGTGTTGGAAATGATTCAGTATTAAAGTGTTTAATAAAATTATCATTAAAACTAGTATGAAACAATGTATGACTATTAGAATCTGTACATTGTTTTTTTAAAGTACTAAGTGCTATCATAGGGAATGGATGAGTACCTATTATTACATCAGGTTGTTCATCTAAAAGCAATTTTCTAAATTTTTTTGCCATAAAATTTGTAATCATATTATCTTTAAATTCGTTTTTAGAAGCTATGCCAGATTCCGAAAATCTATAAACTTTACCATACGCGTAAGGAGTATAGATCGCTGATTTTTCATAACCCCTAGAGATTATTTTATCCATAGTAGTATTAACAAGTTTTAAGCTATCTATGATTTTACATTCTATATTTTCTCCATCAATTGTTTTTTTGATTAATTCTTCTTTAATAGCTCTAGCTGCCCTATTATGCCCACCACCGGTAGAAGCAGACATAATTAATACTTTTTTGCTCATATTTAGAATCCTCCTAAAATTGGCTTTATAAATAAATTGTATATATGCATTAACTAAAAATAACATTATTTACTTAAATAGTAGTATTGACATATTTCATTTAATATTTAATACTAATCTAATATATGTTTATAAAAAATACAAGTAGGGTGTTTTTAAATTTAAAGAAGAGAAGGTGTGATGAAAATGAAAAAAGTAGAAGTTTTTAGCAGTAATACATGCAAAAATTGTGTAGATTTAAAGAACTATTTAAAAGCAAATAACATAGAATATATAGAGTATAATATATCTAAAGATCAAGAAGCTAGAAAAAATCTTATTCAGTTAGGGTATATGTCTGTTCCATTAACACTTATAGATGGAGAACATGTATTAGGCTTTGATAGAATAAGAATAGATCAATTATTAAATAAAAATAACTAAAAATATATGCCTAAATTTAGGCATATATGAATAAAAATTAATGTTAATTGGAAAGCTTAATTACATGAATAAGTTTATAACAATAAAAAAATAAAAAAAGTTTTAAAAAAGTATTGACGATATTAAAATGAGATGGTATAGTATTACTTGTCCTTGAGAAAAGGGCAAACACGAAAGACAAAATGAACTTTGAAAATTAAACAGTAGGTTAA
>NZ_BAAACP010000033.1:0-16481 GCF_039521565.1 Paraclostridium tenue | reverse complement strand
TAATTCTTTAAAAAGAATTTTTATAATTAACCTACTGTTTAATTTTCAAAGTTCATTTATTTGTTTGCCCTTTTCTTAAGGACAAGTAATACTATATCACCTTAATCTAATATGGTCAATACTTTTTTAAAATTTAATTTTATTTTTTATTTTTAATAACTTATATATACGTCTACTTAATATTAAAACAGAGTGAATATTACTAAAATATATTCACTCTGTTTTAATATACTAATTATTTAAATCTGCTATTATATCTTTTATAACTTCATCAGGATTATTTATAGCTATACTAGGCTCTACCTCATAATATTCAACATCTATAAACCTCTCTATTTCTTGTATATCTTCTATGTTACGATTTAAAGTAAATAAAACCGCCTTAGATGACTTTATATCTTCTATTGATATTTTATCTATTATCTTATTTCCTTTTTGAATTTCATATTTTACATTATACCCTAATTTATTAGCTTCTTCACTTAGCTTATTTGCACATTCTACATTTTCACATATAACTACTATATTATTCATAGATTCTACCTCATTTCAAATATTATATCTAAATTTTACTTATTCTATTTTATATCATAAACATTACAAATTTTAAATAAGTTTAAATTAAATAATAGAGGTCATTTCAAAATAGAAATGACCTCTATTATTTAATCTAAATCTATATCAATATGATTATTTTTCTCAAAGAAAATTTTAAGAGCTATTATTATAATATTTGAAAAAGTAAAAGTTATAGCAATTAATTTAAAAAATGGTTCTTTAGAGATATGTAAGTTATCGCTAAAATACATATATACATAAGCTATAATAAATACAATAACTACATTTAAGAAAATCTTAGTAATACTTTTAAACAATATATCTAATCCTCCTAAAATATAAATTTATATTTCAATTATATTGTATCACAATCATCTCTTTATTTTTATAATTTTCTTAATTTTTTAAATTTTACATATCAATTGCTTTCTGCAATTAAATACTATAACTTAATCAAATCTATTTCTTGCTTGCCTAAACCAATAGCTTACTATAAATACCTTATCTTATTTTTATATTGATTACATCTTACTATATTAAATAATTTATACCATATTTTTATTTTTGGGTATACTACTCTATAATGATAATTAAAAATCATTATTTGTAAATATAAAACATTTAGAGGTGTAATATGGATTTATTTTTTTAATTTTAACCATACTTAGTTTTTCTGTATTTATAATTTCTTATATAAGCGATAAAAGAAGACTTATAAACGGTTTATTATTTAATATAGTTATATTCGTAGCTATTTTAGATATAGCTTATATTGCTATATCCACAGGAAATAGAATTTTACTAATCCTTTTATCCTTGACTTTTATAATATTTTTGATAGTCTTGGTATTTGGAATCTACGTACTTATTATTGGTTTATTTATAAATGCAAGAATTGTTATGAAAAGAGAAAGCAAAAGTTTATCTAATTTATTAACTTTGTTTTTAGGTTTAGCTCTTGTCATTCATGTAATTTGGACTATAGTTTCTCCTGCAAGATTCTTTTCAAATGATGTAAATGTATTCTTACAAGGATTTGCTTTAATTGAACTTTATTATTTATTTAGCATTTTTAATTTTTTAATGATTTCTTTCCTGTATACATTTAGTAGACCAAAAACAAATCAAGATTTCGTAATAGTACTTGGAAGCAGAGTGATAGGCGATAGGGTTCCTCCACTACTTGCTAGCAGAATAAATAAAGCAATTGAATTTTATAATAAACAGTCTAAAGTTGGTAAATCTCCAAAAATTATATTTTCTGGAGGCAAGGGTCTAGATGAAAAAATTGCTGAATCTATAGCTATGCAAAATTATGCAATAAAAAAGGGAATACCTGCTGAAGATACAATTGCTGAAGATAATTCAATTAATACTTTGCAAAACATGGAGTTTTCTAAGAACATAATGGATAACTTAATGCCTAATGGATACAATAGTATCTTTGTTACTAATAATTATCATTTATTCCGAGCTGGTCTATATGCTAAAATGGAAGGATTAAAAAGTCAAGGCTTAGCTTGCAAAACAGCTTTATATTTTATCCCTAATGCTTTAATAAGAGAGTATATAGCTATAGTAGTAATGAATAAAAAACGTCATATTCTTGTAATATCTATAATATTAGCTTGTTCATTTACATTAGCTATATTCAACCACATTTTTCTTACTTAATAACATTTGATAAAAATACCTAGAGAATATTCTAGGTGTTTTTATATTTTCACTATTAATTCTTATTCATATCTTTGATATTAATCGTATATATAATTAATAATTTAATATATATATACGATTAATAAGTATTTATAAAGTTCTCATATGTAAACACGGTAATATCCATTAAACTATTTGTTAATAATATAAAGTATATATTTATAGTTTATATGTAAATATATTTTTAATGTTTTTTAAATTTAAACAAATTCATTTGACATTGTATTGTACTTTATATATTGATATCATTACAATATAATTTATACATTTATATAAATTTGGAGGTTATTAAAATGATTATATCCAAAGAAACCAAATACTTTTTTTTAATTATAATAATCATTTGTACTATATCTTTTAGTGTCACTATACCGTGTACTCAATTACACCTACTAAAGTACGGATCTCCTATATTTATGATATTTTACGGCTTATCTGGATATTCTCCTGCGATTGCTGGCTTGTTGGTTAAAAAGAAATTTTGTTCAAAATCAGATTTTAAAAAATTCATTATAAGTTGTATAAATATCAAAAAAAGTTTTAGAGAATATTTATATGTTATATTCACAGCTTTAATAATTTGGACCATACCATATATTGTCATAAATTTTTTTCGTGATAAGTATATACTTTTAAACTCTTCATTAATATTTTTAAGTTGGTTAACTCCTATTATGATTTTAGGTGGTGGACTAGAGGAGATAGGATGGAGAGGATTTTTACTTCCAAAACTATTGCTTAAATATTCTTCTATAAAAAGTTCCTTAATTATAAGTATAATTTGGTCAGTTTGGCATTTACCTTTATGGTTTATAGTTGGTTCACCCCAACAACAATTAAATTTCATACCATTTGCTTTAAGTTGTTTAGCATCATCATTTGTTTTGACTTTTATATATACTCAAACTAACAGCATTTGGTTATGCATATTATTTCATGCTCTAGATAATGCATGTTCTTATGTATTTAAATATTCAGTTGATATGGATATAGTAATCTCATCTGTTACAGCAATAGCAGGTCTTGCCATATTATATTTTTCTAATAAGTGTTTAAAAGATGATATTTAAAACTAACTAAGTATAATTTTTTTAAACTTATATATTTATATAAAAAAGACTAGAATTTCTTATTCTAGTCTTTTTTGTATATTACTCTATAGCATCTTTATCTATCTCATTAAAAGAATTTGCAACTGCTATAGTTGAAGCCATACTTCCATTTACATTAAGCATAGTACGCCCCATATCTAATATAGGATCTATTGCAAGTATACCTCCCAATAAAGGAAAGTATGTCCCCATTCCCATACCTGATATAACTACTGAAACTGACATTGTAGCCGTACCAGGTATACCAGCTATTCCTAAAGAACTTATGGTTATTACTATTAATAACATTACATAAAAACTAAAGTTCATTGTAGTCCCTGACATATTAGCTGCAGTTACTGCCATTAATGCTGGATATATACCTGCACACCCATTCATTCCCATGTTAGCTCCTAAGCTACCAACAAAACTTGATATTCCTTGATCTACTTTTAAATTGTCTGTCAGTGTTTCTATAGTAACTGGTAAAGTACCTAAGCTTGATCTTGATGTAAAAGCTAATATAAGAGGCTTAGATACATTCTTTAAATATTTGATTGGATTTATACCATTTATTGATATTATTATTAAGTGTATAACAAACATTATAGCTACACTTATATATAATGCTAATATGAAATCTAAAACACCTAATATTGAAGAGATCCCTCTATCTATTATAGACGTTGCCATCAATGCAACTACTGCATAAGGCATTAATTTTATAACTGTTATAGATACACTTATTATTATTTTATAAAATGCTTCAACTAAATCCACAAATGGCTTAATTATTTCAGCATGTTTTTTACTAAGTCTTTTTATTGCTATTCCTATAAATGTAGCAAATATAACTATAGCAACTACATTAGCTTGTGCCATAGCATCTACTGGATTTGATGGTAGTAATCCTCTTAGAGTATCAACAATAGGAGTTACTTCTCTCATCTTATCAGTGTGATTTAAAACCTCTTGTCCTACACCTAATTTGAATAAATTTCCAACTATTATAGCTACTATTGCAGCTATAGCTGTAGTACCAAGTAACATTATTACTGTTCTAAGTGTTAACTTTCCTAAGTTCTCTCCAGCTTTTAAATTCATTATTACTCTTACAATTGATACAAATACTAGTGGTACTACTAGCATTTTTAAAAGATCCATAAATCCATAACCAAATAGACCATACCACTTAGATACCTCTGTTAACCAAGTTAATTTTGTAGGATCACTTGGAAAACCTGCTATAAATTGAATTATTAGTCCTAATCCAATTCCTATTACTATCGATAAAATCATCAATTTAGTAAAGTTTAACTTTTTACTTAGTTTTTTGACTGCAAAGAATAGTCCCACTAAGATACCTATTGATAACACTGTCAACCAATTTGTTATCATAATAAATTCTGAAAAAAATGTGTAATTCATGTCTTCCTCCTTATACTTTTTGCAAAGTTAAAGGCTTTGCTTGTTTATATAATATAACAAGCAATTATATCTATATCAACTAGTCACTTTTTGGTAACTCCATATGGTCTTCAGCATATGCATAATTTTCTTTACTCCAATCTATCATTTTTGTTATAACATTTAATAACATCAATCCTGACTTACTTAAATAGTAAGTTGATTCTATATTATTATTTATTAATTTTTTCTCATTTATAACAAGCTTATGTTCTATTAATAGATCTAATTGTTGAATCAACATCTTCTTGCTACATCCATCTATGCTTCTTTGAAGATCTCCAAATCTTATCTTATTATCATTTATTGACCATACTATTTTTGCTACCCATTTTTTCCCTAATATATTAAATAATTTTTCTATTGGACAATCACATGTCATATTACTCACATTATGCACAAATATATCCTCCTGAGTTGTAACATTAATATACTATTTATAATTTATATACTAGATTATAATATCGAAATTATTTTGTCCAATTTTGATTATTATGAATTTTATATACAAATATTTAACTATAGTTTTTTTCAATACTTAATAATAAAAAAATAACCCCTTAAAGGAAGTTTTATTTTAAACTCACTTTACAGGATTATTTTTTTATTGTTATTTATTCGATTCTATTTTATTTATCCTCAATTTATCTAATTGAGATATAGCACTAGATACTGCCATCTGACCTTGTCCAGCTGACTTAAGGTATTGATATGGCTTACCTGCACAGTCTCCTGCTGCATATAATCCATCTATATTTGTTCTCATTTCTCTATCAGTTTTTATATGTGGTCCTTCAACCTCTAATCCTGGAACCATATAGCTTGGTGAAACGCTATCTTTCATAATGAATACTCCATCTACATCCAATTCTCTTTCTTTTAAAATCAGTTTGTTAACTAATTTTTCTCCTTGTATTTCTACAGGTTTATCATTTATTATTTCTATAGAAGAATCTAACTTATTATCTAAATTGTACATTGGTATATAATACACCTTTGATGCTATTTCACTTAAAAAATTTGCATCTTCTTCCCCTTCATGATTATAACCTATTATCGCAACGACTTTATCTCTATATAATCCTGCATCACATGTAGCGCAATACCCTACACCTTTTCCTAGATATTCTTCTTCACCTTTTATCATTTTTCCATATTGTACACCTGTAGCCATAATAACAGTTGTTGCTTCATAGGTTTTATCTCCAACTGCTAAAGCAAAATAATCACCCATGCTATAAACATTATTTACTCTTTCATAGGTTATTTCTATACCCATTTCAGTTATATGATGTATAAATTTATCTTTTAATTGTGCTCCACTTACATCATAAATACCTAAATAATTATCTATAGATGGTGCTTTAGCAAGCTTATCACTTCCGCTTCCAAATAGTATTATATTTTTGTTTCTTATTTTAGCATTTATTGAAGCTGCTAAACCTGCAGGACCATCACCAACTATAGCAATATCATACCTCATATTTAGTCATTCCTTTCTAGGTTTATATATGCGCTTTTACCATATCTTCTAACTTTTGCTTTGGTATAAATCCTACTAATCTTTCAGCTTCTTTTCCATCTTTGAAAACTATAACTGTAGGAACAGTACTTACTTCAAACCTTCTAGCTAACTCTAAACTTTGATCTATATCTACCTTTAAAAACTTCGCATTATATTCCATATCTTGACCTAGTTCTTCGAAAACTGGAGATAGCATTTTGCATGGCCCGCACCAAGTTGCAAAAAAGTCTACTACTGTTGTTTCTTTTGAATTTTCTACTTCATTTACAAATTCTTCTGTATTTATTATTCTGCTCATTATTTTTTCTCCTTAGTTTACTTATTTTTGTAAATTTAATATATCAATATTTTATATCTATAACAATTAGTTACTTATTTGTAACTAGGTTATAATAATATTATTACCTTTTTACAATTTACCTTGTATTTATTTTTAACAAAATAAAAAAAGAATATAATTTAATATATTTCCTTTTTATCATTATTAATTTATGCATTTTTTAATATAATATAAAAAAGTGTAGACAATTTCTTGTCTACACTTTAAATATAAATATATACTAATTGAGTTTATATTTATATTATAATTACTTAAGCTTAGAATAAAATTCTACAACTAAAATATCATTTATCTCTATTGGAACTTCATTTCTTTCAGGTATTTTAGTAAGAGTGCCTGAGAAATTCTCTATATCTTTACTTAAGTATGGGTATTGGCTAGTAGCATTTTGTTCGAAACTAGCTTTAAACATAGAGTTCTTTTGAGATTTTTCTCTTAAAGATATAACCTCTCCTACTGAAACTCCATAAGAAGGTCTATCAACTTTTTTTCCATTTGCTAAAATGTGTCCATGAACAACCATTTGACGAGCTTGTCTTATAGAACTAGCTAATCCTAATCTATAAACTAAGTTATCTAATCTACATTCTAGTAATTGAACTAATACAGTACCTGTAGCTTCATCAGATTTCATAGCTTTTTTTACGTAATTTGAAAATTGTTTTTCTAATACTCCGTAATAAGCTCTTAATCTTTGTTTCTCAAGTAATTGTAGTCCATAAGGTGAAAGTTTTTTGTCAGCTCTAGAAGTACCTCTAACTGCCCTGTCCATCGCTTTTGGATGTCCACATACGTTTAGTCCTAGTCTTCTACATTGTTTAAATCTAGGTCCCATCATTTTTGCCATAATTATCATCTCCTATAAAATCAGAAATTTGCCGCGATAATTTTAAGCCTGTATATACTATATCATAAATTTTATTTTTTGTAAATGAATTTCATTATCATTAAAAAAGGTCACAAATAATTTTGTGACCTTTTTTAAAAATTTTTATTAATTTTTAGATTAAATTATGAGTGTAAATAATTTGGCAATAAAAATTCTAAATGTTTTATACTTTAAGTAACGGACATTTTACTTTAAAATATTATTTGCGTGCTGAATTTTAGAATTTTAGTGCTTAATCAATTCGTAGAGAAACTAAGCAATTTCTCCATCTGAAATAAGTATAACATAGTAACTTTGTTTTGTAAATGAAAATAAATATCATTTTCATATAAATTTTATAATAAAAGCTAATCTTACACTTATTAAAGTATTTGATTAGCTTTTATTTTTACAATTAACTTAATTTATATAATATCACAGCATCATCTTCTAGATATCTTTTTACATCTATAACTCTTTGATTAGATGAACCTCTTAATTTTATAGATAAGTTTTTTCTATCTTCTTCGAACTTACCATCTATTAATATATCTATATAATTTAAAATTTCTTTTTGAATATCATCAAAATTTTCTATAGTATAGCCTGTCCATAAATATATAAGTTTTTCTGGATAATGACGTTTAAATTCTTTACATAAAGTTATTACTCCTTCAACATTTTGAGGACATAATGGTTCTCCACCTAATATAGATAAATCTCGTTTTATATTATTTTTATTAATATTTTCTATAATATATTTTAGATCTTCTTGTGTAAATTTCTCTCCATCTTCAAAATTCCAAGTTTCTTTATTAAAACATCCTTTACAATGATGTGGGCATCCTTGAGTCCAAAAAGACATTGTTATACCTAATCCATTGGCTATATCATTATCTTTTATCTTAGAAAATCTCATACTTATCACTCCAAACTTATAGATGTAATACTCTTTCTCCTATTTCTTGAGTACGACCTTTACCCCACATATTTGCTCCTATATATCCACAAGTTCTTCTCATAACTTGCATCTCATTTTTATCTCTATTTCCACAGTTAGGACAATACCATTCTAAATCTTTGTCTAGTTTTATCTCACCTGTAAATCCACAAGTATAACAAATATCTGGTTTTGTATTTATTTCAGCATATTGTATATTATGATATATATAGTTTATTATTTGTTCTACAGCTTGTAAATTTTTGCTCATATCTGGAACTTCTATATAACTTATACATCCACCTAAACTTATATCATGAAATTGACTTTCAAATTTAAGTTTTGAAAAAGCGTCTATTTCTTCACTTACATGAACATGATATGAGTTAGTATAATACATTCTATCTGTTACATTTTTTATTTCTCCAAACTTTTGCTTATCTATTCTACAAAATCTTGAAGTTAAACTTTCCCCAGGAGTTCCATATAATCCAAATCCCAGACCTGTTTCTTCTTTCCACTTTTGACATGCATCATTTAAATGGTGCATAACTTTAAGCGCAAATTGTTCTCCCTCTTTTGTTGTGTGACTAACTCCTAACATTGCTTGTGTCATTTCATAAACACCAACATAACCTAAAGAAAGAGTTGAATATCCATTTTCTAGTAAATGATCTATTTTTTCTCCTTTTTTAAGTCTCGCAATTCCTCCATGTTGCCAATGTATAGGTGAAACATCTGATATTACACCCTTTAGTAAGTTATGCCTAACCATTAAAGCTTCTCTACAAAGTTCTAATCTTTCATCTAGGATTTCCCAAAACTTATCCATATCTTTATTTGCTGTTAATGCTACTTGAACTAAGTTAAGAGATATAACTCCTTGATTAAATCTTCCATACCATTTGTAGTTTCCATTTTCATCTTTCCATGGAGATAAATGACTTCTACAACCCATTGGAGGGAATGTATTTCCTTCATAATTTTTTCTCATTACTTTAGCACTTTGATAGTCTGGAACTAATCTCTTAGTATTACATTTAGCTGCTAACTTAGTGATATAATCATATTTTCCACCTTCTAAGCAGTTATGTTCATCTAATAAATAAACTAATTTAGGGAATTCTTCTCCTACTTCTTGTCCTTTATAGTTTTTCATTCCTTCTAATCTTTGAAGTATCATTTCTTCGCATATTAAAGCCATCTCCCTTTCATATTCATTACCTTCTTCAATCTCTAGGTATATAGTTGAAAATGGAGATTGCCCATTACTTGTGTATAACGTAGATAGTTGATATCTTATAGTTTGTATTCCGCTTTTTAACTCTTCCATCATTCTATCTTCTGCTAATTCTTTAGCTATTTCTTCTGAATATTTCTTTATATATTTATTATAATACTTATCGTATGATACTCTTAAAAATGGTGCTATATGTTTTATAGTTATAGAGTTCCCACCATATTGTCCACTAGCTATTTGAGCTATTATTTGAGTAGTAACTGTACATGCCGTAGTAAATGACTTAGGTGACTCTACTAATTTATTACTTATTACAGTTCCATTATTTAACATGTCTTCCAAATTTATAAGCATACAGTTATGAATAGGTTGTATTGCATAATCCATATCATGATAATGTAATACGCCTTCATCATGTGCATGTGCTATATGAGCTGGAATTAATTTTCTTCTAGCAATATCTTTTGATACTTCTCCAGCAATTAAATCTCTTTGTGTAGATGCTAGCAATCCATTCTTATTTGAATTTTCATTCATAACATCTTCATTACTATTATCTAAAAGACCTAATATACTTTCATCCGTAGTATTATTCTCTCTTTTAAACGATTGTACAGCTCTATACCCTTCGTAAGCTTTAGCTGTTAATTCATGCTTATGTTCTATTAAATTTTTATAAACCATGTCCTCAACTTGATAAACAGTTGGTGAAAGTAGTTCTTCAATACATTTGTTTTCTATTTCAGTAGCTATTTCTTTAGCTATTTCTTCTTCATATATCCCACTTCCATACTTCATCGCTTTAAGTATTGCATTTTCTATTTTAACTTTTTGAAATTCTACAACACTTCCATCCCTTTTGATAATATTTAGTTGTTTTTTCATAAAACTCTCCTTTTGTCTAATACATCTTGATTGATTAAATTTTATTCTACAAAAGTATTGACTTTTATAATTTAATATTGTACATAACAATAAATTTTTATACCATATGTAGTAATCACATACTACATTCTATACTATATATGGTATATATTCAAGTTGATAAATTTTTCAATGTTTTACCTTTTATCTTAAAAATATAAAAGAAACTGCCTCAACACTACGTTTTAGAGATAGCTTCTTTTTTAAAAAAATTTATAATATTTTTTTATACATTATTTAATACCCATCCTAATGAATTATAATAAAAAATATACTAAAATTACATAAATAAAATATATATTTTACAATTAATTTTTATATTTTCATATGTATTATAATTTCATTTCTAGCCTTTATATTGTCACTTAAATAACTTTTATTAACCTTATTGAATTCTTTATTAAATTCCTATATTAACTTTTAAATACATCGCTTTCATTCATATAGTTTACTTGCTATTTAATTTCATCTTTACTTTTTAATTTTATAATTACTAATATAACAACTGTTATAGCTAAAAGTGATATAAGTCTAAAATCTATAACTCCCTTATATAAAGCATATGTACCATAGATGCTGTGCTACCACCTATTATAGGTCCAACTGTAGGAATCCAAGCATATGAAAAATTTGAATTACCTTTCCCTACTAATAGGTAATAAAAAATGAGCTATCCGAGATTCAAAATCACTCGCTGGATTTATAGACAGGAACATTTAAGCTTTTTAATTTATTAGTATATTTGGTGCTATTTTTTAATATTCTGAAGATGGTGTTATTGAGATTACACCTATATGAAGGTTTAATAATGAATCTAATATTTGAAATTCTTTATTTATATCTTCATTACTACCAAAAGAAAATACATCATAACCTTTTTTTATCGCTTCTTCGTTTATACCTTTTAATATATATATAATAAATTAGATAAATCAGGTAATACTACAGCTATATTTTTATATGTGAGTTATTATCATTACCTTTTAGTTCTTTTATAGCATCTTTTATTATTTTTCTAGTTTCTTATTTTACATATATTTTACATATTTTAGATTTGTAACTAAATTTATTACATAATTACACATTAATTAATTTATTTTTGATTATTGTTGTAAATGTATTTATATTATGACTTTGTAACATTTTTGTTATATTGTAGTTTATTTTAAAGTTGTATAATTAATATATTGAATTAAAATAGCAGTAAAGGAGAAAGCACAAGTGACTTACACAAAAGGGAAACACAGTATAAAATCTAAAAATAGAGGTAGAAAAAATGTTACATATGTAGTTGTTACTGCAGTTATAGCACTAGGTATCTATGCAGGATATAAAGAAATTTCACATAGGTTATTAAGTTCTTCTAAAGAAGTAGAACAAAAAGTTGTTCAATTACCTCAAGAAATTCTTGAATCTAAAGACCCTGTTATTGAAAACTTAGTTAAGTTAGCACCACAACACCCTCAAGTTTATGAAATATTAAAAGATACAAAACAATATCCAAAAGAATTTCTAGAACTAGCTTCTAAAAAACCTGAAACTATAAACTTTGTAGTTGATTATCCTAAACATAAAACATCTACAGATAACGCTACTATTGATATAAGAAATGATTACAAGAAAGGTGAAATTCCATTATTTATGCAATGGGATGAAAGATGGGGATATGATAAATATGGTCCTGACTTTTTTGCTATAAATGGATGTGGTCCAACTGCCTTAGCGATGGTTACAGTCGGACTTACTGGTAATACAAATATAAATCCTAGATACATAGAAAACTTTAGTAAGCAAAATGGATATTTAGTTAATGGAGTAGGAACTTCTTGGTCTTTAATGACTGAAGGGGCTAGAAAACTTGGTCTTAAAAGTAAAGTTATCCCTCTAAGTGCATCAAGTATTATATCGACATTAAAAAAAGGTCACCCAATTATAGTAACTATGGGACCAGGTCATTTTACAAAAGAAGGTCATTATATTGTATTAACTGGAGTTACTGATGATGGTAAAATAAAAGTTAATGATTCTGATAGTAAAAAAAGAAGTAGTGAGACTTGGGATGTAGATGTATTTCTTAAAGAAGCAAAAAACTTATGGGCATTTAGTTTATAATTTAATATTAATAAAAAATAACTATCTCTGTAAAGAGATAGTTATTTTTTATTAATGAGTAAATCCATATCTTTTATTTTCACTTTTTTTACCATGTACTAATACATTTGCATTATTTAAATCCTTTATAGCTGTATTTAAATCTCTTATAAATAATTCAGCCATATCATAACTTAAATCTGCTCTACATACTATACGTTGTATTATAACTTTGTCTAAATTAACTGGTAATGGATATGCAGGTATTTGCCATCCTTTCATTGCTAATCTATCTGCTAAGTCATATAATGTCCACTCAACTGCATCTTCGTTTCTTAATCTATAACATACTATTGGTAAGTTTTCACCTTTGTCTGTACCCTTCAAATCCAAGACGTAAGAAGTTATAATATTGTCCTATAACTTGACTTGCTGATCTTGAGAAGTTTATTGCCATTGTTGGCATTGTTCCCCCTAAATAACTTACTTCAAATATTAATTCTTTTGGTAAGTACTCTTCATCTTTCCATATTACCCAACCTATACCTGGATAAACTAATCCATATTTATGTCCTGATGTACTTATTGATACTACATTCTTTAATCTAAAGTCCCACTCAAGTTCTGGATTTATAAATGGTGTGAATAATCCTCCTGAAGCAGCATCAACATGTATTGGTAAACTTATTTTAGCTGTTTTGTTATATTCTTCAACTACTGCATCTAATGCTTTTATATCATCAAACTTCCCAGTATATGTTATACCTAATAATGCTGCTATACCTATAGTATAATCATCTACATAATCTAAAACTTTATCTATATCCAAGCTCATATGCTCTTCATCCATTGGTACTGTACGCATTTCTATATCCCAGTATACACAGAATTTTTCCCAACAAACTTGATATCCTGATGATACTACTAAGTTTGGTTTTCTCTTAGTTACATCTAGTCCTAATTTTTCTGCTCTATTTCTCCATCTGAATTTCATAGCCATACCACCAAGCATACATGCTTCTGATGATCCTACTGTTGATGTTCCTATATAATTTAAATCTTTTGGTGCATTCCATAAATTAGCTATCATATCAACACATCTATTTTCCATTTCTGTTGTTTGTGGATATTCTGATTTATCTATTGCATTTTTTTCTAATGTTTCTGCCATAAGTTTAGTTGCTTCATCTTCCATATATGTTTGACAGAATGTTGCTAAATTAAGTCTTGCATTTCCTTCATTCATTAATTCATCTTTTATTAGTCTGTATGCTATGTTTGGAGCAATAGAATCTTTCCCTATTACATCCTTTGGAATATTAGAGCCAGACTCTATTGTCCCAAACACTGGTGTACTATAATCATCTTCTTTTTTAAATAACATTATAAAAACCCTCCTAAAATCTTATGCTGTTTATCTATTGTATTTATTTTTAAATAATTATCTGTTATTATTTATAGCTACTTTCACTTCTTTTTTAGTTGCTATTGAATATATTACAAATGGTATTAATATAGTTATAATAAAACTTATACTTAATATAGTTAAGTATTCATGTACACTCTTTCCACTTAATTGACTTGGTGGAACAAATGATATAGCTAATGCAAACACTGAAGTTAATAACCCACATGTTGCAACTATTAATTTAAATATTTTTCCTCCAGGAACATTGTAAGAACGTTTTAAATCACCTTTCTTAAGTACTAATACAAAATAACCTATAAAGAATAATAAATATCCAACTAAGTATATAACTACTGTTAATGATATAGCTGTAAGGAATGATACGTTATTTCCTCCACCACCAAAAGTAAGTACTGCTGCCCATATTGTAACTATTATACCTTGTACAAAAACTAAATTAACTGGAACATCATGTTGATTAGTTTTTGCAAGAGATTTAGGTAAAATACCTTTTTGAGCTGCTGCATACATACCTCTTGAAGGCCCTACAACCCATGCACTAACTTCACCCATAACTCCTAGTGCTAATAATATAGCTATTAATTTTACAAGCCATGTAGAATTACTGCTAAAATGTAATATTAAAACTTTAAATGTTTCAACTACACCAGAACTTAAGCTTAAATCTCCTTGTGGAATTACAGCTGCAACTGTTAATCCGCCTATAGTATTTAAAATTATAGCTAAAACAACTAACATAATCATAGCTAATGGATAGTTCTTTTTAGCATCCTGTAATTCATTTACATGTGAAGCTGATGCTTCAACACCCATATAAGCAAGTATAAATGAAACAAAAATAACTAATGTATTTACTTTTGAAAAGTCAGGCACAAAATATCTTGCTCCTATTTTTACATCTATAGGATTTCCTTGTACTATATAAGCTATTGATAATACAAATAATATTACTGCAGGTATTGCTATACCAAAAATAAATCCAGCTTTTGCTATTTTAGCTGTGTTTTTAGTGCCACCTAATTGTGAGAATGTTAATCCCCAGAATATTACTAAAACTCCTATGAATTTTATTAATGGAACACTATTTAATGAATCCCAATTAAATATGTATGAAACACATCCTAATATAAAATAAATCATTGTTACAAATCCAACTGTTATTTGAAACCATTGAAAAAATATTGCCGCAAATCCAAATCTTTCTCCTAATGTATTTCCGACCCATGCGAATATTCCGCCTTCTTGCCATCCATCAACTGTAGCCATTTCCGCCGCACATAAAGCAACTGGTAAAAACCACAAAATACCACCTAATAAAAGGAAAAATACTAAATTAAACCCTGATGTTGCAAATGTTGGGTATTCATAGACCGTCATAACCATCGATGCAGTCATTGCGAAGAATGCAAATAAACTAAGGGAATTCCTTTTAGCTGCTTTTCCGTCTTTCATGTCAATCATCTCCTAGTATATTTAATTTTCCACAACGTAAATTATTCTAGGCCTATAATAAATCGTCGTTTTGTACACTGTATATATACCCCTCGTGTCTTTGATTAAACAATTTTTGCAAAAAAAAATTCACCAAAAATATTTTTGCAATAAAAAAATCATAACCTTCATTTTAACAAACAATAAAAAAAGTCTTAGTATTTTTAAAAATACTAAGACTTTTTAAGATTGTGCTTAATTTTATTTAATTATTAATGAGTGAATCCATATACTTTATTTTCTTGTTTTTTACCATGCATTAGTACATTTGCATTATTTAAATCTTTTATAGCTGCTTTTAAATCTCTTATAAATAATTCAGCCATATCACGACTTAAGTCTGCTCTACATACTATACGTTGTATTATAGTATCTTGTAAGTTTATTGGTAATGGATATGCAGGTATTTGCCATCCTTTCATTGCTAATCTATCTGCTAAATCATATAATGTCCATTCAACAGCATTTTCATCTTTTAATCTGTAACATACTATTGGTAAATTTTCACCATTATTATAGATTTTAAATAATCCTGTTTTTTCTATTTCATCTGCTAAGTACATAGCTACATCTTTTGTACGTTGATGTATTTGTCTGTATCCTTCAAATCCAAGACGTAAGAAGTTATAATATTGTCCTATAACTTGACTTGCTGATCTTGAGAAGTTTATTGCCATTGTTGGCATTGTCCCACCTAAGTAGCTTACTTCAAATATTAATTCTTTTGGTAAGTACTCTTCATCTTTCCATATTACCCATCCTATACCTGGGTAAACTAATCCATATTTATGTCCTGATGTA
>NZ_BAAACP010000032.1:0-13915 GCF_039521565.1 Paraclostridium tenue | reverse complement strand
TCAGCTATCATTATCTGAATATCTGGCTTGGTTGTTTGTTGTTTAATTCTTTAAAAAGAATTTTTATAATTAACCTACTGTTTAATTTTCAAAGTTCTTTGTGCTTATCTTGAGCACATGTATAATAATATCATTATAATTTTTATAAGTCAACACTTTTTTATAAATTTTATTTATCCATTAAAAATAAATTATACCTTTCGATTAAATCAATTAACATATCTGCATATATTAACTCTCCATTTTGATTCTTTTTAGTACTATACCCTGCATTTTCTAATGATTGTGCTTGTGCCTTGTAATCATTACCTTCAAATAAACCATGCTGTTTGTATCTTTTATTTTCTTTTAAAAATTTAGCATGATCTTTTATAGATTCTTCTATAGAATCATACTTTCTAAATTTAGCTTTGACTGTATCGCTGTAATTTTCTGTAGTGTTAACTTCAATGCTCTTTCCATTCCAACTCTCATCTGACTTTATACCAAATAAATTATTACTATTTTTCGTTAATTCTGATTGCCCCCAACCTGACTCTAGTATAGCTTGCCCCACTGTTATGGATGGTAATATTCCATACTTTTTATAGCTTTTTTTAGCTTCACTTTCAATCGTTTTTATAAATTCAAATTTTTCTTTGTCTACTGATATATCTTCTCTAGTTATAGTTCCTTCTTCATACTTATTGATATCTATACATATGTAAATACTAGAAATTATACAAGTTATTATAATTATTTTTTTTAATTTTTTAACTAATTTTTTTTTGGTTCTAGGCTTAAGCCTTAATTTTCTTTTAATGAAATTTCTTTTTATTTTCCCCATATACTCCTCCACTTTTATAATTAATATTATATAACATTAATTATATTCTTTATTTAAAATAATCAAGTATTTTTTACAAAAATAAAAACTCACTTTAAATAAGTGAGTTTTTATTTTATCTATTTTGATTTTAACTGTATCCATGCTTCATCATACAATCTTATCTTGTTTCCTAAATCTCTAAAAGTTTCTGTTTTTTTCATTACATCCTTAGAAGGATATGCTACTTGATTTTTTGTAACTTCTGGGTCTAATAATTCTAACGCGCCTATATTAGGAGTAGAATATCCAATATATTCAGCATTTATTTTTGCAATCTCTGGATCTAATAAGAAATTTATAAACATTTCAGCTTCTTTTTTATTTTCAGCTGTTTTTGGTATTGCCATAGCATCAACCCACTTATTAGTTCCTTCTTTAGGAATTGCATATGCTAAATTAGGATTTTGTTCCATCAATGTAACTGCATCTCCTGAATATATTATACCCATAGCAGCTTCTTCTCCTAAAAGTCTATCTTTACCTTCATCATTTACATATGCTAATACTAAATCTTTTTGTTTCATTAGCTCTTTCATAGCTTCTTTTATCTCTTTAGGATTAGTTGTATTCATGCTGTATCCAAGTTTTTTTAGTGCTATTCCCAGTGTATCTCTTACTGAGTCAAGCATCATTATATTACCTTTATATTTTGGGTTCCACAATATATCCCAACTATCAACTTTTTCATGTACCAGCTTTTTATTGTATAAAATTCCGAATGTTCCCCACATATAAGGCACACTATATGCACTATCTTTATCATATACAGGACTCATAAAACTTTTATCTATATATTTTATATTAGGTATATTTTTAAAATCTATTTTTTGAAGTAGACCTTCTTTTTTCATTTTTTCTACCATATAATCTGATGGAAATATTAAATCATAGTTTGTACTTCCACTTTTAACTTTTTGATACATCATCTCATTTGTGTCATAAGTTTCATATTGTACTTTTATACCTGTTCTTTTTTCAAATATAGGTATAAGACTTTCATCTATATAATCTCCGACATTATATACATTTAAAACTTTTTTAGAATCCGTAGCTCCACATCCAGTAAGCATAGACGTTACTAAAGCTCCTATAGTAATTAGTACTGATATTTTTTTTAATTTCATATTATTTATCACCCCTTACTATAGACTGTTTTTTATTTGATATTAATAATAATATTAATACCACAGTAAACATTATTGTAGATAATGCATTTATTTCTGGTTTTATACCTCTTCTTGCCATTCAATATATCTCTATTGAAAGATTACTAACTCCATTTCCTGTATTAAAGAAACTTATTATAAAGTCATCTATTGACATAGTAAATGCAATCAAAAAACCTGATACTATACCTGGTTTTATTTGAGGTAGTACAACTTTTCTTAGTGCATACATCGGTGTTGCTCCTAAATCCATTGCTGCTTCTTCAATATTTTGAGGAAGTTGTTTTATCTTAGGAAGTACTGATAGTATTACATAAGGTATACTAAACATTATATGAGATAATAACATAGTCATAAACCCAAATTCTAAGTTTAAAAATACAAATAAACTCATTAATGCTACAGCTGTAACTATATCTGGATTTAATACGGGTAAATAATTTATATTTAAAATTAATTTTCTTCCTTTACCTCTCATTTTGTGTATTCCAATTGCACTTATAGTTCCTACTATAGTAGCTATTATAGAAGATATTATAGCTACTACTATTGTGTAATATAGTGCATTCATTATACTATCATTATGGATAAGTTGTTTATACCATTTAAATGTAAATCCACCCCAGTGGGCCATAGATTTAGAATCATTAAATGAAAATACTGCTAACGCCATTATTGGAGCATATAAGAATAAAAATACTAGCGTTAGATATATATTAGATGCTAACTTCTTTAAAATAATAACCCACCGCCTTCCTTATCACTGTCATCTTCAAATCTAGACATAATAGCCATAGAAATTAAAATTATTATCATCATAAATATAGATATAGCCGATCCAAAGTTCCAGTCTCCAACTACTGTAAATTGTTGTTCTATTAAATCACCTAGTAACATAAATTTACCACCACCTAGTAATCTAGATATTGCAAATGTAGTTACTGCTGGCATAAATACCATAGTTATACCTGATACAACTCCAGGTATACTTAATGGAAATATAACTTTAGTAAACACTTGAAAGCTATTTGCTCCTAAATCTTTAGCTGCATTTATTAAGTCATTATCCATCTTTGATAGTGATGTATATATAGGTAGTACCATAAATGGTAAAAAGTTATAAACCATTCCAAGTAATATTGCAAAATTTGTATAAAGTAATGTTACAGGCTCTATTCCAAATAATCCTAAGAAAGAATTTAGTATTCCATTTTTACCTAAAATAGCAACCCATGCATAAGTTCTTAAAAGGAAGTTCATCCACATTGGAAGTATAAATAATAATATTAACGTGTTTCTTTTGCTTATATGAGCTTTAGATATTATATACGCAACAGGATAACCTACTAATAAACATATTATAGTAGATGCTCCAGCTAAAATTATTGAACGTAAAAATACCTTTAAATAAATAGGGTTCATTAACCTTTGATAGTTATTTAAAGAAAATACAAGTTTATTTCCACCTTCTGTAGTAAAACTAAAAGCCACCATAAGTATTAAAGGTATTACTATGAATAATGCACTCCATATTATATATGGATAAGCAAGAAAAGATTTATTTTTCTTCATATCTATTCACTCACTTTTCTCATTATATGAATATCTTCTGGATATATATCTAATCCTAGCTCACTTCCAACTTGAGCACTTTGCGTATTGTGTAATATCCACTTTCTTCCGTTTTCATTAACTTCAATTTCATAATGAACACCTTTAAATAATACAGATGTAACTTTTCCTTTTAACATTCCTTTTTCTGGTTCTACCATTTTTATATCTTCTGGTCTTATAACAACTTCAATATTTTCGTTCTTTTCAAAATCTTTATCTACACATTTAAATTTCTTTGAACAAAATTCAACTAAATAATCATCTAACATAACTCCATCAAATATATTACTTTCTCCTATAAACCTTGCTACAAATGCATTCTCAGGCTCATTGTAAATATCTTGTGGAGTACCCATTTGCTGTATCTTACCTTTGTTCATTACTATTATCTTATCAGACATAGTAAGGGCTTCTTCTTGGTCATGAGTTACAAATATAAATGTTATTCCTAGTTTCTTTTGTATTTTTTTAAGCTCAATTTGCATTTCTTTTCTTAATTTTAAATCTAGAGCTCCTAATGGCTCATCTAATAATAAAACTTTTGGTTCATTTACTAAAGCTCTTGCTATTGCCACCCTTTGTTGTTGTCCTCCACTTAAAGATTCTACTTGTCTGTTTTCAAATCCCTCAAGCGCAACTAGTTTTAGCATTTCTTTTACCTTTTTATCTATTTCATCTTTAGGCATTTTTTTTATTTTAAGACCAAAGGCAATATTTTCATATATATTCATATGAGGGAATAATGCATACTTTTGGAATACTGTATTTATTTGTCTTTCATAAGGCGGTATATCTGTAATATCATGTTCTTCAAATAACACCTTACCTTCATCGGCATATTCAAATCCTGCTATTATTTTAAGTGTTGTAGTTTTTCCACACCCACTTGGTCCTAATAATGTTAAAAATTCATTCTTTTTTATATCCAAACTTAAATTATCTAAAACTTGATTATCTCCATATCTTTTAGATAAGTTTCTTAGCTCTATTATATTTTCTAACAAATATATCACCTCTTTCAATTAAAATGATGGTGGTGTACTCACCCAAATAACTCTAGCTTCCGTTTTTCCAGCATTTGATATATAGTGATTAGCTCTAGGTTTAAAATAAAAACTCTCACCTTTTCTAACCTTATTCTTTTTATCTCCTATATGTAAATATATAGAACCTGCTAGTACGTATCCAAACTCTTCACCTTCATGAGGCTTTTCTTCTTTATATTGTCCTCCTGGCGATAAAGTTATTATTATTGGTTCCATCTCATTTTTTTGAGAGTTTGGAACCAACCACTTGAAAGTATATTTCAAATCTTCATCTTCTGTTTCAAACATATCTTCTTTAGTGAAACAAATTTTTTCATTGTCCATTTCATTAAAAAACTCTTTAAGGTTAGTCCCCAAAATTTCTAATATATCTATAAGTGTAGCAATGGATGGTGATGTTAAATTATTTTCTAATTGAGATATAAATCCTTTAGAAAGTTCACATCTGTTTGCTAATTCTTCTTGAGTTAGCTGTTTTTCAATTCTTAATCTCTTTATTTTTTCACCTATATCCATGGTCCACCTCCTAATTTCACTCATTTTTACTAAACCTTTTGTTTAAAATTTCTAAACAACAAATCATATTATATAAAATCCATATATATATTTCAATACTTTTTTTGAATTTTTTCACTTCTTTTTATAACTTTAAAAGCCTAAGATTTCAAACCTTTCATAGATTTTTTATTTTTTTGATGTTTATATTAATATTTATAAAGTTTAGTATCTCTAATTTTTAAATTTTATTTAGTTTTTTAATTTACAAAATAATAAAAACCTACTATATAGCAGGTTTTTATTATTTAAAATTATATTAACTTATAATCTTCTTTATTTAATTTTGTAGCAGCAGCTTCATCTATTATTAAAATTACATCATTATGGAATTTTAAAATAGATGATGGAACTTGAGGAGTAACATCTCCATATACAGTATTATAAACAGCTTCTGCTTTACCTTCTCCTGATGCTAATAACATTATTTTTTTAGATGCAAATATTGACCCTATTCCCATTGTCACAGCTTTTTTAGGAACATCATCAATAGAATCAAAAAATCTTGAATTAGCTTCTATTGTAGACTCTTTTAAATCAACTAAATGTGTATTTTTAATAAATGCATCATTTGGTTCATTAAATCCTATATGTGCATTATTTCCTATTCCTAATACCTGTATATCAACTCCACCAATTTTTCTTATGGCTTCATCATAATTAGCACATTCAATTTCAACATCTTTATTCATACCATTTGGTATGTTTATATTCTCTTTTTTTATATTTATATGATTAAATAAATTTTTGTGCATGAAATAATAGTAACTTTGAATATTATCTTTTGGTAATTGATAGTATTCATCTAAGTTAAATGTTTTTACTTCACTAAAATCTATTTCCCCTTTATTGTACATATCAACTAAGTTTTTATACATTCCTATAGGAGTACTACCTGTAGCTAACCCTAATATAGAATCTGATTTTAATATAACTTGACTTGAAATTATTTGAGCAGCTTTTTTACTCATTTCATCATAATTTTTACAAACTAATATTCTCATATTCACCCTCCACTTTTTATGCATATTTTACTTAAATATTATTTCCCCACTTGAAATAGTCATATGACAGTTTAAATTTTCATCAAATATAGATATATCCGCATCTTTACCTATATCTAAACTTCCCTTCCTATCATCTATTCTTAAAGATCTTGCTGGGTTAAGTGAAGCTAAATGCACAGCTTCATTTATTTTTAAGTTAGTATTTTCATAGAAATTTCTAACCATATTATTTAAACTTGAAACACTTCCTGCTAATGATCCGCTTTCTAGCCTTGCAGCTCCATCTTTTACTATAACCGCTTGACCTCCTAAGCTATAAGTTCCATCTTCTAATCCACCGGCTTCCATAGAATCAGTTATTAATATAACTTTATCTTTACTTTTACTATCTAATATAAATTGGAATAAATCTTTTGTTATGTGTATAGTATCACATATAAATTCACAGTAAGCATCTGTAGTAAGTGCAGCTCCTACAACACCTGGATCTCTATGATTTAAACCGGTCATTCCATTAAATGTATGTGTTATGTTTGTAGCCCCTAATCTTATTGCATCTCTTGCTTCTACAAATGTTGCAGCACTATGTCCTATAGATAAAACAATATTTGTATTTTTCTTTATATCTTTAGTAAACTTAAAATCTTTATCTTCTTCTGGAGCATATGTTATAACTTTTATTACATCTTCATATTTTTTTACAAATTCATAACTAGGATTTGCAATATAACTTTCATTTTGAGCACCCTTGTAAATTTTATTTATAAAAGGTCCCTCTAAATGAGCCCCTAATATCTTTGCTCCATTTACTTTTCTATTCATTCCTCTTTTTATTGAATCAAGTGCTTTAACTATAGATTCTTCATCCATAGTCATAGTCGTAGGTAAATATGAAGTAACTCCATGTCTAGCAACTGACTTAGATATAGTATCTATAGCTTCATCTGTACCTTCCATAGTATCTTTTCCCATATTCCCATGTATGTGTATATCTATTAATCCTGGTGATACTAACTTTTGATTTACATCTATAATCTCACAATTTTTTGGTACCTCGTCAGTTATATCTAATATTTTCTCATCAAATACTAACACCTTATTTTCTAATATCTCATTTCTTAAAAGTATTCTCCCATTAATTATAGCTTTCATTTTTATCCCCCTATGCATTTAATGATATTTCATATTGGTACTTATCACTTCTAAATATAGATATCGTATATTCAATAGGTATATCCTCCTCTATATAAGAAGTTCTTTTTAATTTAAGAGCTAAAGTTCCTTTAATTTGCTTTAAAAGGTTTGCCTCTTGCTTATTAAGCATTATTGGTTCTATTATTTGTTCAGCTCTTTTCATCTTATAACTATAATTCTCACTAAGTATTGAATATAGTGAATTATTAGTTTCTAAATCTTTTTTCAAATTTTCACACATGCTCTTTGGTATATAACTTATTTCTAAACCAAATGGGTCATTTTCTATATACCTTAGCCTTCCAATCTTATATATCATCTCATTTTCATTTTTTATTTTTAATTCTTTTCTTATGTACTCATCTTGCTTAGCTTCTTCAAAGAATAATATATCTGTTTTTATATGAATTCCTTTTTCCTTCATTACTTCTGTAAATCCTCGTACACTGGAAAACCTATTCCTTTGTTTTATAACAGATACGAAAGTTCCCTTGCCTTGTACTCTATATAAAAAACCTTCATTAACTAAATTTACTATAGCCTTATTTACTGTCATTCTACTTACATTTTGAATAGTGCATAACTCTCGTTCCGGCATTATAGAATCTCCAGGCTTAAGTTCTCCTGAATCAATCATATCTCTTATTATATTCATAAGTTGTATATGAAATGGAGTTTGACTGTTTTTATCTACTAATTTCATATAGTTCACCACTCTTTTGTTTATGGTATATACCAATTTTGGTATATACCAATTATACTATTATTTAAATATTGCTTCAATATTTTATATTACTTTATTATAAAAATTTATATATATTACAATTTATTTATAAGATACCCATAAATATGGTATTATAATAGAATATATATTTTGTAATATTAAATAAAGAGGTGAATTACATTGATAAAAATAGGTGATTTCAATAAATTAACTATAGCTAGAAAAGCTGATTTCGGATTTTTTTTGGATGCTAAAACAGGAAATACTAAAGATGATATTTTCATGCATAGAAAATTTACTAATTACGAAGTTTTAATACCTGGAGATGAAGTTAATGCATTTGTATACAGAGATTCAAAAGACAAATTAGCTGCTACTTTAAATCCTCCTTTAGGTAAGGTAAATGAAATAGGTTATTTTGAAGTTGTAGATGCAACTAAAATAGGTTACTTTATAAATATAGGATTAGAAAAAGATATCTTAGTTCCTTTTAGTGCTAAGCACTATGAAATAAAAAAAGGTGGTAAATATTTATTCTACTTATACTTAGATAAGTCTGAAAGAATTGCTGCTACTACTAAAATAGAAGATCATTTATCTACAGATTCCAACTATAAAGTTGGAGATGCAGTTACAGGTGTTGTTTATGGTTTCCAAACTAATGACAGTGCTATGGTTTGCGTAGATAATAAGTTTGATGGAGTTATACTTCACAATGAATACTTTACAAAACTTAATATAGGAGATAAATTAAACTTAAAAGTAATTAAAGTTTATGAGGATGGAAAATTAGGCCTTACTCCAAGACAAGAAAGATCTCAAGAATTAAATGAATTAGAAGAAAAAATCATAAATCATTTAAACAATGCATCTAGAGGTTTCATGCCTTATAATGATAAATCAGATCCATCTGATATAGCATCTGTATTTAACTGTAGTAAGAAAAACTTCAAGCGTACATTAGGTATACTTATGAAAAAAGGACTAATTACTCAAGATGAGGAAGGAACTCGTTTAGTTTAATATAAAAAGAGTATGGATACCCATACTCTTTTATATTTTAATTTAAATAAATTATTTTTAATTAGATTTTGTTAATTCTCCTGTGAAAATATTTATTTGATGTTTACCCATACTTTGTTCATGAACATGATTATCTTCTTCTAAAGATTCGTCTTCATGCTCATCTAGTCTTACACGCACATCTACTACATATTCATCTCCAACTTGCTTTATATCTTCTTTAGTATTGACTACTCGATTTCCATACTGCGATTTTAAAACTTTTAGCGCTGTTTCTTTTGATATAGGCTCTATATTTTTAGTATATTTTGTATCTTCATGTTTTTTTATTTCATGCTCTTTATTCTTATTTATATAAAATATTATTAAAGCTAAAACAATAAAAATTAATAATATAATCAAATATTTTTTCTTCATAGTCTTCTCCATAATTATTTAAAATTATTTTTCTAATCCTAAATAAACTTAATATTAGAATTATAGTAAGATATTTAAAGTATACCATATTTGATTATAATATAAAAAGAGTTCTAGTTAGCTTATAGTTTTATATTCTAGCTACTCCAGTTTTTATTGCAGCTTCTTTTACAGCTTCAGCTACATTTTTAGCTACATCTTTATTAAATGATTTAGGCAAAATATTTTCTGCGTTCAAGTCTTCCTTTTTTATAGAATTTGCTATAGCTTTAGCTGCTGCTATTTTCATTTCTTCATTTATTTCACTTGCTCTAACATCTAATGCCCCTCTAAATATTCCAGGAAAAGCTAATACATTGTTTACTTGGTTTGGAAAATCACTTCTACCTGTACCTACTATATAAGCTCCTGCTTCTTTAGCTAAATCTGGCATTATCTCTGGAGTAGGATTAGCCATAGCTAATATTATAGATTTTTCATTCATTGATGCAACCATTTCTTTTGTAACGCAATTAGGTCCCGAAACCCCTATAAATACATCTTTATTTTTTATAACATCTAACAATAATCCTTTTTCATTATGTATATTAGTTACATTTAATATATCTCTTTGAGCCCAGTTTAAATCTTGCATATTTTCTTCTAGCGCTCCATTTAACCCGCATAAAACAATATTTTTAACTCCCATACTAAGTAACATTTTAGTTATAGCCAATCCTGCTGCTCCTGGTCCATTTATGACTATTTCAAGGTCTTCTATTTTTTTATTTATTAGTTTTAATGAATTTATTATAGCTGCTGCTAACACTATAGCTGTACCATGTTGGTCATCATGAAATACTGGAATATTTAATTCTTTTTTTAACTTTTCTTCTATTTCAAAACATCTTGGAGCACTTATATCTTCTAAGTTTACACCTCCAAATACTGGTTCCATTAATTTTACAGTATGTACTATTTCATCAACATTCTTAGTATTTAAACATATAGGAAATGCATCAACTCCAGCAAACTCTTTAAATAATATAGCTTTACCTTCCATTACAGGTATAGATGCACTAGCACCTATATCCCCCAATCCAAGTACTGCTGTTCCATCACTTACTACAGCTACCATATTACCCTTAGAAGTATATTTATATGCTAAACTTTCATCTTTAGATATTTCAACACAAGGTGCTGCAACCCCTGGAGTGTATGCTATTGATAAATCATCTTTATTTTCCACTTTTAATTTACTACAAACAGTAATCTTTCCTTTGTTCTTCTCATGTACTTCTAGTGCTAATTCTGAATAATTTTTACTCATTATAATGCCCTCTTTCATATATTGATTTTAAATTATTTATTTAATTCATAAATATTGTTACCATTACAATCTATAGCAACTATTAATAATAAATCTTTTACTTCTAGCTTTCTAATAGCCTCAGCCCCTAAATCTTCATATGCTATTATTTCTGACTTTTTTATAGAGTTTGATATATAAGCTCCTGCACCACCTATAGCTGCTAAGTATACACATTTATTTTTCTTCATTGATTCTATAACAGATTGATTCCTTTTACCTTTACCTATCATTAATTTTAATCCCCTATCTAGTAAAGGGGTTGTTAAATCATCCATTCTATAACTTGTTGTAGGTCCTGCTGATCCAATAACTTGCCCTTCTTTATTAGGAGTTGGGCCAACATAATATATAGCTTGTCCTCTTAAATCAAATGGCAACTTTTTTTCTCCATTTATACAATTTATTAATCTTTGATGAGCAGCATCTCTAGCTGTATAAATTACACCACTTAAACTAATCATATCTCCACATTTAAGTGATTTTATAGTTTCATCCCCTATTGGAACCGTTATCCTTTTCATTATTTTTCCCCTTAAATTATGACTTTTTTATGTCTTGATGCATGACAATTTATGTTAACAACTACAGGTAGCCCTGCTATATGTGTAGGAAATGTTTCTATGTTTACCGCAAGTGCTGTTGTGTTTCCTCCCAATCCTTGAGGTCCTATCCCCAATTTATTTACTTCCTCTAAAATTTCTAATTCTAAGTTCCTAATATCTTCATCTTCATTGTGTAATCCTATATCTCTTAGTAAAGATTTTTTAGCTATCTGAGCACATTTTTCAACTGTACCACCAATTCCAACTCCAACTACTATAGGAGGACATGGATTTGGTCCTGCTTGCTTTACCGTTTCAATTATAAAGTTTTTTATACCATTTACACCATCTGAAGGCTTTAACATTTTTAAGCTACTCATATTTTCGCTTCCAAAACCTTTTGGTGAAAACTCTATAATTATATTATCTCCTTTAACTATGTCATAGTGTATTATAGCTGGAGTATTATCTTTTGTATTATTTCTACTTATAGGAGTGACTACAGATTTTCTTAAATACCCTTCATTATACCCTTGTCTTACACCCTCATTTATAGCTTCAGTTAAATTTTGACCTTCAATATGTACATCTTGACCTATTTGTACAAAAAACACTGCCATACCTGTATCTTGACATATCGGCATTTGTTTTTCTTCTGCAACTTCACAATTTTTAATTAATATGTTCAAAATATTTTTCCCCAAATCATTATTTTCTTTTGACTCATATTCTTTTATAGACTTTTTTACATCTTCACCTAAGTATATATTCGCTTTTATACAAAGATCTTTTACTATTTCAGTGATTTTTGATGATTTAATAATTCTCACGAACTTAACCCCTACTTTCCCACTTTATATTCGACTATATATAAACTTTATCATTTTTTATTTATTTTAACAATAAAAAAGCACATACTGTCCGTAAGTATATGCTTTCTTGGGGATATATGAGTTTTTATGGTTGTAAGAGATATTTTAAGTTTTGGGGGAGATTAATTACCTCTTATATTATAAGTATGGACAACTTTTGGGTTTATATACATCCTATCATAATTTTTTTATTTTATTTTCTAGATACATGCTTATTATCTTTTATGTAATATCTCCATAAATAATCTTTTGCTTCTTCAGCATAATCAATATTTACACGTTTACTTTCAATTATTTCAAATTGATTATTTTCATTGTCTAAATTAACATTATCTATTATATAAAGTTTATTTCCTAATATACTTTCAAAATTTAAATTTTTATCAATTTTAAGAGCTTTACATAGCTTTCCTGGCCCATTACAAATATTCTTTTTTTGATATGAACTTAAATCCTTATAATCTTTTGAATATCTATTTTGAGATATTTCATCAATTTCACTTATAGGTTCAATAGCTCTAATCAATACACATTCAGGTATTCCCTCTATATTAGCTGAAATATTTAAGCAATGATACATTCCATATATCAAATAAACATAAATATGTCCACCATCTTGATATAGTGGCTCTGTCCTTTCAGTTCTTCTATCTCCAAAGACATGAGCTGCTTTATCTTCAATTCCCATGTATGCCTCTGTTTCAACTATTTTAGTAATAATTTTTTTATCATCATACTCTCTCACAAGATATTTACCCAACAAGTTTCTAGCTACAGTTATAGCATCTTGCCTAAAAAATTCTATATTCATACTATCCCAACTTTCCTTAGTTTATATAAAGTTTATATTATATCTTCAAAACTACAATTTATAACACTTTGTAAATCTATAGGGTTTATCTCTATTTGATATCCTATTTTGCCAGCGCTTACTATTATAGTATCTAAATTTTTTGCAGTTTTATTTATAAAAGTTTTATATAATTTTTTCATTCCAACAGGTGAACATCCACCTCTAATATATCCTGTTAATTTGTTAATATCACTTACATGTATCATTTCAATCTTCTTTTCACCTGATACTTTAGCTGCTTTTTTTAAATCTAAATTTTCATGTACAGGAATTACATAAACATAAATATTCTTACTAGTTCCATGTGTAACTAAAGTTTTATAAACTTCATTTACATCTCGTCCTATTTTATTTGCCACTGATACTCCATCTACATTATCATCTGATACATCATATGAAAGCATATTATATTTAACTTTCTTGGAATCTAAAATTCTCATAGCATTAGTTTTTACTTTTGCCATATTTATCACTCTCCTTATAATAAACCATATAATTTATTATATACTTATTTTCTCTTTATTCTCTATTAAATTTGATATAAACTAAAAGCCTACTAAAATAATTTATTACTTTAGTAGACTTTTAGTTTATATTCCTAATTTATCAATATATAACTTAACAAAATTAATATTTTTATATCTCTCCATTAATTTAATTATTTTTTATATAAGATTTATAAT
>NZ_BAAACP010000031.1:0-14773 GCF_039521565.1 Paraclostridium tenue | reverse complement strand
AATAGCAATAGAAGAAGGATTAAGATTCGCAATAAGAGAAGGTGGAAGAACAGTAGCATCAGGTGTTGTTGCTTCTATAATAGAGTAATTCTCTTATTCCTAATATAAATTTTAAAACTAAAAAAGAGAGGGGGATAACCTCCTCTTTTTTTAACTTGAAATCAACAAAAACATTGACATGCCTACTAATTTGTGATAATTTATATGAGGTGATGATTCAAAAATGAGATATTGAACCTATTATACAGAGTAGGCAATAAAGTTAACAATATATATATTGTATTTACGAGTTGGAGGTGTAGCAGATGAGAGTTAAAGTAACTTTAGCATGTACAGAGTGTAAGCAAAGAAACTACAACACTACTAAAAACAAAAAGAATAACCCAGATAGAATAGAACTACAAAAATACTGTAGATTCTGCAAGAAGCATACTGCTCATAAAGAAACAAAATAGTTTTATTAAGGATGTGAGTGTGGAATGGCTGCCCAATTAAATGAAAGTCCAAGAACTAAAAAGAAGTTTAGTTTTTTTAGATATGTTAAAGAAACTAAGCAAGAATTAAAAAGAGTTACGTGGCCAACAAAGAAAGAGCTTTTAAAAAACACAGGAGTTGTTTTAACTGTTGTTGTTTCGGCTACTATCTTAGTATGGGCTTTAGATAGTGTATTATCTGGTGCACTAAATCTAATACTAAAATAGAAAGGAAGAATCAGAATGTCGGAATTACAAGAGGCTAGATGGTATGTAGTACATACGTATTCAGGTCATGAAAATAAAGTTAAAGCAACAATTGAAAAAGCTGTTAAAACAAGAGGTATGGAAGATTGCATAACTCAAGTAGTTGTCCCTACTGAAGATGTAGTTGAAACTACAAAAACTGGGAAAGAAAAAACTAGACAACGTAAGGTATTTCCAGGGTACGTGCTAGTGAAAATGGTTATTACTGATGAATCTTGGTATGTTGTAAGAAATACTAAAGGGGTTACTGGGTTTGTAGGACCAGGTTCTAAGCCAGTTCCTTTAAGTGAAGAAGAAGTAATAGCTATGGGCATAGATACAGCTGTTCCTAAATTAGTAAGCGGAGACATAAATTTTGAAATTGGCGAAGTAATAAAAGTTGCTAATGGTCCTTTTGAAGGGCAAATAGGAACTATAGAAGAAATAGACCTGGAAACAAAAGAAGTAAAAGTGTGTATAGATGCTTTTGGTAAAAAAACTCTATTTGCAATAGACTACAAAGGCATAGAAAAATATAACTAGAGAATAAATAATCTGAGGAGGTGCGCTCAATGGCTAAAAAAGTTATAGGTCAAATAAAATTACAAATACCTGCAGGTAAAGCTACACCAGCTCCACCAGTTGGGCCAGCATTAGGACAACACGGGGTTAATATAATGGGATTCACTAAGGAATTCAATGCTAAGACTGCAGATCAAGCTGGAATGATAATACCAGTTGTTATAACTGTATATCAAGATAGATCTTTCAGCTTCATAACAAAAACTCCTCCAGCTGCAGTATTATTAAAGAAAGCTGCTGGATTAGATACTGCTTCAGGAGAACCAAACAAGAAGAAGGTTGCAACTTTATCTTCAGCTAAGATAAGAGAAATAGCTGAGTTAAAAATGCCTGACTTAAACGCTGCTTCTGTAGAATCTGCTATGAGAATGATAGCTGGTACTGCTAGAAGTATGGGTATCGTTGTTGAAGACTAATTAATATTAAATTAGTTATCTTCGCTTGAAAAAGTGGGAGGTAAAAAACCAATATAACCACAAGGAGGACATGAAAATGGCTAAAAAAGGTAAAAAGTACGTAGAAGCTTTAAATAAAATAGATAGAACTAGATTATATGATGCTTCAGAAGCTTTAGCTTTAGTTGCAGAAGTTGCTAGTGCTAAGTTTGATGAGACTGTAGAAGCTCATATAAAATTAGGTGTTGACTCAAGACACGCTGACCAACAAGTAAGAGGTGCGGTTGTATTACCACACGGAACTGGTAAAACTAAGAGAGTTTTAGTTTTTGCTAAAGGTGCAAAAGCTGAAGAAGCTACAAATGCTGGTGCTGACTTTGTAGGTGCTGAAGAATTAGTACAAAAAATACAAGGTGAAAACTGGTTTGAATTTGATGTAGTTGTTGCTACTCCAGATATGATGGGTGTAGTTGGTAGATTAGGTAGAGTATTAGGACCTAAAGGTTTAATGCCAAACCCTAAATCAGGAACAGTTACTTTCGACGTAGCTAAGGCTATAGAAGAAATAAAAGCTGGTAAAGTTGAATATAGATTAGACAAAACTAACATAATACACGTTCCAGTTGGAAAAGTATCTTTCGGTGGAGAGAAGTTAGCTGAAAACTTTGCTGCATTAATGGATGCAATAGTTAAAGCTAAGCCAGCTGCTGCTAAAGGACAATACTTAAAGAGCGTAGCTGTTACTTCAACTATGGGACCAGGAGTTAAAGTTAACCCTGCTAAAATAGCTGAATAATAAAAAGCTTGACATGTGTAAATAACGATGTTAAAATAATATTCGTTAATAAATAAAAAAGAATAGATTTGCCGTAGACAGTAGGGGCTTTAAGCTTAATATCCTACCGAGGTTTTAGATAAATTTTGATACTAAAGCTTTTGTATGTCTATAAGGATTGCAAAAGCTTTTGATATTTACGGCAGATGAACCTATCGGATGAAGGAGGTGCTGACTAGATGAGAAAAGCTATAGAAGTAAAATCACAAGTGGTTGCTGAAATAGTTGAGAAGTTACAAAACTCTTCTTCTGCTATAGTTGTTGATTACAAAGGATTAACAGTTGAAGAAGTAACTGAATTAAGAAAGAAAATGAGAGAAGCTGGTGTTGAATACAAAGTATACAAAAACACTTTAGTTAGAAAAGCAGCTAAAGAAGTTGGTATAGAACAATTCAACGATGAATTATTAGTAGGAACAAATGCGATAGCATTCGGATACGAAGATCCAGTTGCTCCAGCTAGAATAATAAAAGAGTTCATGGATTCTCATCCTAATATGGATTTAAAAATGGGTGTTGTTGAAGGAGAATTCTACGGTAAAGAAGATATCGTTGCATTCGCTAACATACCATCAAGAGAAGTACTTCTTGCAAAATTACTTGGAAGCTTAAAAGCTCCAATGTCAAACTTCGCATACTTATTAGATGCAATGATCAAAAAACAAGAAGGACAAGAAGCTTAATAATAGCTTAAACGTAAGAAAAAAGATTAATTAACAATTATTAATTGAAAAGAATATAATTCGGAGGTGCTAACAATGACAATAGAACAAATATTAGAAGCTATAGAAAATATGAAAGTTTTAGAATTAAATGAATTAGTTAAAGCTGCAGAAGAGAAATTCGGAGTATCTGCTTCAGCTCCAGTTATGATGGCTGGTGCAGTTGCTGGTGGAGCTGCTGAAGAAAAAACTGAGTTTGATGTAGTATTAGCAAACGCTGGTTCTTCAAAAGTTGGAGTTATAAAAGCAGTTAGAGAAATAACTGGATTAGGATTAAAAGAAGCTAAAGAATTAGTTGACAACGCTCCTAAGACATTAAAAGAAGGAGTTTCTAAAGAAGAAGCTGACCAAATGAAAGAAAAATTAGAAGCTGCAGGAGCTTCAGTAGAAGTTAAGTAGTTTTCTTTTAAAGAAGATGTCCTTTGGACATCTTTTTTTTTTCCTAAATTACAAAAAATAACTGTATATTTTAGGAAAATAAGAATTAGAGACTTAATTTTTGAACATAATAAATAATGCATATTTTGTGTCGAACAAAAAAACATAATATTATACATATACATAAAAGTTATATATTGAAATAAGCTTTCAATTATGTTAAAATTATTAGATGCGTTAGAATAAACTATGGTTTTATTTTTAATTATTGAGAGGTGAAAAGTGAATGCCACATCCTGTCACGATAGGTAAGAGAACTAGAATGAGCTACTCAAAAATAAAAGAGATAGCTGATGTACCAAATCTTATAGAAATACAATGTGATTCCTATGAGTGGTTTTTAAAAGAAGGTTTAAAAGAAGTGTTTGAAGACATTTCACCTATAGAAGATTATACAGGTAATCTTATATTAGAATTTGTTGATTATTCTTTAGATGAGAAACCAAAGTATGACATAGAAGAATGTAAAGAAAGAGATGCTACATATTGTGCACCTCTAAAAGTTAAAGTAAGACTTATAAATAAAGAAACAGGTGAAATAAAAGAGCAAGAAGTATTTATGGGTGATTTCCCTTTAATGACAGAAAAGGGAACTTTCATAATAAATGGAGCAGAAAGAGTTATAGTAAGTCAGTTAGTTAGATCTCCTGGTGTTTACTATGCTCAAGAAATGGATAAGTCAGGTAAAAGGCTTATATCATCTACTGTTATACCTAACAGAGGTGCATGGTTAGAATATGAAACAGATTCTAATGATGTAATATCTGTAAGGGTTGATAGAACTAGAAAGCAACCTGTGACAGTCTTATTAAGAGCATTTGGAATAGGTTCAGATGCAGAAATAATAGAGTTATTAGGCGAAGATGAAAGACTAATGGCTACATTAGAAAAAGATAACACTAAAACAGTTGAAGAAGGTCTTATAGAAATATACAAAAAATTAAGACCAGGTGAACCACCAACAGTTGAAAGTGCATCATCATTATTAAATGCATTATTCTTTGATGCTAAGAGATATGACTTAGCTAAAGTTGGTAGATACAAGTTTAATAAAAAACTTGCATTATGCTACAGAATAATGAATAAAATATCAGCTAATGATATTATAAATCCAGAAACTGGAGAAGTTTTTGTTAAAGCTGAAGAAAAGATATCTTTAGATGTAGCAATAGCTATACAAAACTCAGGAATAAATGTTGTTGAGTTATTAACTGAAGATGAAAAAGTTGTTAAAGTTATAGGAAATAACTTTGTAGATATAAAATCACATATAAGCTTTGATATAGATGACTTAAAGATAAAAGAAAAAGTTCACTATCCAACATTAAAAGAAATTTTAGATGAGTATAGTGATGAAGAAGAAATAAAAGAAGCTATAAAATCAAGAATGAAAGAGCTTATACCAAAGCACATATTACTAGATGACATAATAGCTTCAATAAGCTACCAATTCAATATATTCTATGGAATAGGTAGTATAGATGATATCGATCATTTAGGAAACAGAAGAATAAGATCAGTTGGTGAATTATTACAAAACCAAGTTAGAATAGGTCTTTCAAGAATGGAAAGAGTTATAAAAGAAAGAATGACTGTTCAAGACATGGAAGCTATAACTCCACAAGCATTAGTAAACATAAGACCTGTGTCAGCTGCTATAAAAGAGTTCTTTGGTAGTTCACAGTTATCACAATTCATGGATCAAACAAACCCACTATCAGAGTTAACTCACAAAAGAAGATTATCAGCACTTGGACCAGGAGGTCTTTCAAGAGAAAGAGCTGGATTCGAAGTTCGTGACGTTCACCATTCTCACTACGGAAGAATGTGTCCGATAGAGACTCCAGAGGGACCAAACATCGGTCTTATAAACTCTTTAGGAACTTATGCTAAGATAAATGAATTTGGATTTATAGAGTCTCCTTATAGAAAAGTTGACAAAGAAAACAAGAGAGTTACAGATGAAATACATTACTTAACTGCTGACGAAGAAGACTTATTTATAAGAGCTCAAGCTAACGAGCCTTTAGATGAGAATGATGCATTCGTAAACAACAGAGTTGTATGTAGAACTGTAAATGGTGCAATGGAATTAGTTCCAACTGACAAAGTTGATTACATGGATATATCTCCTAAGCAAGTTGTATCTATAGCAACAGCTATGATACCATTCTTAGAGAATGATGACGCCAACCGTGCGCTTATGGGATCAAACATGCAACGTCAAGCAGTGCCACTAGTAAGAAGAGAAGCACCTATCATAGGTACAGGTGTTGAATATAGAGCAGCTAAAGACTCTGGAGTAGTTGTAGTAGCTAAAAATTCTGGTATAGCTGAAAGAGTAACTGCAGATGAAATAATAATAAAAAGAGAAGATGGAAACAAAGATAGATACAAGCTTCTTAAGTTTAAGCGTTCTAACCAAGGTACTTGTATAAATCAAACACCTATAATAAATAAAGGTGATAAGATTGAAGCTGGAGATGTTATAGCTGATGGACCATCTACTGAAATGGGAGAAGTAGCATTAGGAAGAAACTGCTTTATCGCATTCATGACATGGGAAGGATATAACTACGAGGATGCTATATTAATAAACGAAAGACTTGTTAAAGAAGATAGATTATCTACAATTCATATAGAAGAATATGAATGTGAAGCAAGAGATACTAAACTAGGACCAGAGGAAATAACTAGAGATATACCTAATGTTGGAGAAAGTGCTACTAAGAACTTAGACGAAAGAGGTATAATCAGAATAGGTGCTGAAGTTGATTCTGGAGACATATTAGTAGGTAAAGTAACTCCTAAGGGAGAAACTGAACTTACAGCAGAAGAAAGATTACTTCGTGCAATATTCGGAGAAAAAGCTAGAGAAGTTAGAGATACTTCATTAAAAGTTCCTCATGGAGAATCTGGTATAATAGTTGACGTAAAAGTATTTACTAGAGAAAATGGTGATGATTTATCTCCAGGAGTTAACGAATTAGTTAGATGTTATATAGCTAAGAAGAGAAAGATAAGAGTCGGAGATAAAATGGCCGGACGTCATGGTAACAAAGGGGTTATATCAAGAGTATTACCAGAAGAAGATATGCCATTCATGGAAAACGGACAACCACTTGATATAGTACTTAACCCACAAGGTATACCATCACGTATGAACATCGGACAGGTTCTTGAAGTTCACTTAGGACTTGCAGCTAAAACTCTAGGATGGCATGTTGCAACATCTGTATTTGATGGAGCGAAAGAAGAAAACATCAGAGAAGCTTTAGTTAAAGCAGGATACCCAGAAGATGGTAAATTAACTTTATATGATGGTAGAACTGGAGAAGTATTTGACAATAGAATTACAGTAGGATACATGTACATGTTAAAACTACATCACTTAGTTGATGATAAGTTACATGCAAGAAGTACAGGGCCATACTCTTTAGTAACTCAACAACCTCTTGGTGGTAAAGCACAATTTGGTGGTCAGAGATTCGGAGAGATGGAGGTTTGGGCACTAGAAGCATACGGTGCTGCACACATACTTCAAGAAATACTTACTGTTAAGTCTGACGACGTTGTAGGACGTGTTAGAACTTACGAAGCTATAGTTAAAGGTGAGAATATACCTGAACCAGGTATACCAGAATCATTTAAGGTTCTAATAAAAGAACTTCAAAGTTTATGCTTAGATGTAAAAGTATTAACAGAAGAAGATCAAGAAATAGAAGTTAGAGAATCAATAGACATCGACGAAGATGCTAAAGAGTTCGAATTAGATGTTATGGAAAACATAAATGAACTTGAAGAAAATAGCATAGTAGAAGAAATAGATGACTTTGAATCAAATGAAGAAGATATAGAAGAATTAGATTTTGAAGAAGACGTAGTTTATGAAGAATTAAACTATGAAGATGAAGACTTTGATATATAGTTTCTTATTTTAAGTAAATCTCAAATAGAAGGGAGAGAACTCCTTGTTTGAACTAAACAATTTCGAGTCAATAAAAATAGCATTGGCTTCTCCAGAAAAAATAAGACAATGGTCTAGAGGAGAAGTAAAAAAGCCAGAAACAATAAACTACCGTACACTTAAGCCAGAGAAAGATGGTCTTTTCTGTGAAAGAATATTTGGACCTCAAAAGGACTGGGAGTGTCACTGTGGTAAGTACAGAAGAGTAAGATACAAAGGTGTTGTTTGTGATAGATGTGGAGTAGAAGTAACTAAGGCAAAGGTAAGAAGAGAAAGAATGGGACATATAGAGCTAGCAGCTCCTATGTCTCATATCTGGTACTTCAAAGGTATACCAAGTAGAATGGGACTTTTACTTGATATGTCTCCTAGATCATTAGAAAAAATACTATATTTTGCATCTTATGTAGTAACTAATCCAGGAGAAACTGGATTAAACGAAAAACAATTATTAACAGAAAAAGAATACAGAACTGCTGTAGAAAAGTATGGATACAATACTTTTGAAGTAGGTATGGGTGCTGAAGCTGTTAAGAAACTTTTACAAAATATAGACTTAGAGCAACAAAGTAAAGAATTAAGAGCTGACTTAAAAGACAGTACAGGTCAAAAAAGAGTTAGAACTATAAGAAGATTAGAAGTTGTAGAAGCATTTAAGAAATCTGGAAATAAGCCAGAATGGATGATATTAGATGCAATTCCAGTTATACCACCTGATTTAAGACCAATGGTTCAATTAGATGGAGGAAGATTTGCTACATCTGACTTAAATGACTTATACAGAAGAGTTATAAATAGAAATAACAGATTAAAGAGATTATTAGAGCTTGGAGCTCCTGATATAATAGTAAGAAACGAAAAAAGAATGCTTCAAGAGGCTGTAGATGCTTTAATCGACAATGGTAGAAGAGGTAGACCAGTAACTGGACCTGGTAATAGACCATTAAAATCATTATCAGATATGCTTAAAGGTAAGCAAGGACGTTTCCGTCAAAACTTACTTGGTAAGCGTGTTGACTACTCAGGACGTTCAGTTATAGTTGTTGGACCAGAACTTAAATTCTATCAATGTGGTCTTCCAAAGAAAATGGCTCTTGAATTATTCAAACCATTTGTTATGGATAGATTAGTTAAAGAAGGATATGCACACAACATAAAGAGTGCAAAATCTATAGTAGAGAAAGTTAAACCAGAAGTATGGGATGTATTAGAAGATGTTATAAAAGGGCATCCAGTAATGCTTAACCGTGCTCCGACTCTACATAGACTAGGTATACAAGCATTTGAACCAGTTTTAGTTGAAGGTAAAGCTATAAAGCTACACCCTCTAGTATGTACAGCATACAACGCTGACTTCGACGGTGACCAAATGGCGGTACACGTACCATTATCTGTTGAAGCTCAAGCTGAAGCAAGATTCTTAATGTTATCTATAAATAACATACTTGCTCCTAAAGATGGTTCACCTATAACTACTCCTTCTCAGGATATGGTTTTAGGATGTTATTACCTAACTATAGAAGCTCAAGAAGGTGCTAAAGGTACTGGAATGATCTTTAAAGACTACAATGAAATGATGCTTGCTTATGACAATAAAGCAGTTACATTACATTCATTAGTTAAAGTAAGAAGAACTATTGAAGGTGTTGGAACTAAATTAGTTGAAGCTACTGTTGGTAGATTTATATTCAATGAAAATATTCCTCAAGACTTAGGATTTGTTGACAGAGAAAAAGATAAATTTGCACTTGAAGTAGACTTCTTAGCTGATAAAAAGTCTTTAGGTAAGATAATAGATAAATGCTTCAGAAAGCATGGAAATACAGTAACAGCTCAAATGTTAGACCATATAAAATCTTTAGGATTTAAATACTCTACAAGAGGTGGTATAACTGTTGCCGTTGCAGATATGAAAATACCAGAAGCTAAGAAAGGTTACTTAGCTGAGGCTGAAGCTAAAGTTGATAAGTATGAAAAGGCGTTTAGAAGAGGTCTTATATCTGATGAAGAAAGATATGAAAGAGTAATAGAAACTTGGACAGAAACTACTGAAAAAGTTACAGATGCTCTTATGGCTAATCTAGACAGATTAAATAATATATTCATAATGGCTCACTCTGGAGCCAGAGGTTCTAAGAACCAGATAAGACAGTTAGCAGGTATGCGTGGTCTGATGGCCAATGCATCTGGGCAAACAGTTGAAATCCCAGTTAAATCTAACTTCCGTGAAGGTTTATCAGTACTTGAATACTTCACATCTTCACACGGGGCTAGAAAGGGTCTTGCCGATACAGCTCTACGTACAGCTGACTCAGGATACTTAACAAGAAGACTTGTTGATGTCAGTCAAGATGTTATAGTTAGAGATATAGACTGTGGAACTACAGAAGATACAGAAATCTTTGCAATAAAAGATGGAAATGAAGTTATAGAAGAACTATACGATAGAATAGTAGGAAGATATACTTTAGAAGCTATAGTACATCCTACTACTGGTGAAGTAATAGTTGAAGCTGATGCAATGATACAAGAAGATCAAGCTGAAAAAATTATAGAAGCTGGAATCGAGATAGTTAAAATAAGAACAGTTCTTAACTGTAAGACTAACCATGGAGTATGTTCTAAGTGTTACGGTAGAAACTTAGCTACTGGTAAAGAAGTAAATATCGGAGAAGCTGTTGGTATAATAGCTGCTCAATCAATCGGTGAACCAGGTACACAGCTTACAATGCGTACTTTCCATACAGGTGGGGTTGCCGGAGGAGATATAACACAAGGTCTTCCAAGGGTTGAGGAATTATTTGAAGCTAGAAAACCAAAAGGTCTTGCTACTATAACTGAAATATCAGGTAGAATAGAAATAGATGAGACTGGTAAGAGAAAAGAAGTTACTGTAATTCCAGAACAAGGTGAATCACAAGTATATGCTATACCTTATGGTTCAAGATTAAGAGTTAAGAATGGACAATTTGTTGAAGCTGGAGAGGCTTTAACTCAAGGATCTATAAATCCTCATGATATAGTAAGAGTTAAAGGTATTGAAGGTGTTCAAGATTATGTTGTTAAAGAGGTTCAAAGAGTTTATAGAATGCAAGGGGTTGACATCAACGATAAGCATATAGAAGTAATTGTTAGACAAATGCTATCTAAAGTTAAAGTTGAAGATCCAGGTGATACAGATTTATTACCAGGAGGATATGAAGATGTTCTTACATTCAATCAAACTAATGAAGAAGCTGTAGCTCAAGGATTAAAGCCTGCATCAGCTACTAGAGTGTTACTTGGTATAACTAAGGCATCTCTTGCAACAGAATCATTCTTATCAGCTGCATCATTCCAAGAAACTACAAGAGTATTAACAGAAGCTGCTATAAAAGGAAAAGAAGATCACTTAATAGGTCTTAAAGAAAATGTTATAATAGGTAAGTTAATACCAGCAGGTACAGGAATGAAGAGATATAAAAATATAGCTGTTGAAAAGATAGAAGAGTAATTTTACTTTACTATATAAATTAAACATAACTTGACATAAAGCATCTCTGATGCTAAAATGTAAAGGTATGTAAAATAAAGATATCAAATATTACTAAGGGTTTAAAACTCTTAGTAATATTTAAAATATACTTTATTTTTACTTTAAAAAGCATAATAATATGCACCAAACTAAAAGTGCTAAAACCACAATTGTGTGTTATAGACATTTATTGCGATGTAGCTTAAGCTACATATGATATCAATATGTATGCATATTGATGTAGTTGGCGGTCATTTTTAAGATCGAAAATTTTGGAAGGAGGTGCAGATGATGCCAACAATTAACCAATTAGTTCGTAAGAAAAGAAAAGCGATAGAAAAAAAATCTACTGCTCCAGCATTACAAAAAGGATACGATTCTTTACACAAGAAATCAACTGATGCTAGTGCTCCACAAAAAAGAGGAGTTTGTACTTCAGTTAAAACATTTACTCCTAAGAAACCTAACTCAGCTTTAAGAAAAGTTGCCAGAGTTAGATTAACTAACGGTATAGAAGTTTCTGCTTATATACCAGGAGAAGGACACAACTTACAAGAGCATAGTGTTGTTCTTATAAGAGGAGGAAGAGTTAAAGACCTTCCAGGGGTTAGATACCACATATTAAGAGGTACATTAGATACAGCTGGTGTTGATAAGAGAATGCAAGCTAGATCTAAGTACGGTGCTAAGAGACCTAAAGCTGCAAAGAAATAAGCAATTAAAAATCAATTATAGTTCGGTGCTTTAAATATATATATATTTATGGCATCACGGCATTTTATTGAATGTCGAGTACCTATGATTTAAGATTAAATAATTAAGGAGGGAAGCAAAATGCCAAGAAAAGGTAATGTTCCAAAGAGAGAAGTTTTACCAGATCCAGTATACGGAAGTAAGGTAGTAACTAAGTTAATAAACAATTTAATGATAGATGGAAAAAAAGGAAAATCTCAAAAGATAGTATATGATGCTTTCGAGATGATCGCTGAAAAAACTGGAGAAAATGCTTTAGAAGTTTTCGAAACAGCTATGAACAACATAATGCCTGTTTTAGAAGTTAAAGCTAGAAGAGTTGGTGGAGCTAACTACCAAGTTCCAGTTGAAGTTAGACCTGAAAGAAGACAAACTTTAGGTTTAAGATGGTTAGTAAACTATACTAGAGCTCGTGGTGAAAAAGGTATGGTTGAAAAACTAGCTAAAGAAATAATGGATGCTGCTAACAATACAGGAGCTTCTGTTAAGAAGAAAGAAGATACTCATAAAATGGCAGAGGCTAATAAAGCATTTGCTCACTACAGATTCTAATAATAGGATATATTTGATATCCTATTAAAAGGATATCGTAAGGAGGAGAATCATGTCTAGAAAGTTTCCTTTAGAAAGAACTAGAAATATAGGAATCATGGCTCATATAGATGCTGGAAAAACTACTACTACAGAAAGAATCCTATTCTATACAGGGCAAACTCATAAAATAGGAGAAACTCATGAAGGAGCTTCTCAAATGGACTGGATGGAGCAAGAGAAGGAGAGAGGTATAACAATAACTTCTGCTGCTACTACTGCTGCATGGAAAGACCATAGAATAAACATAATAGATACACCAGGACACGTCGACTTTACAGTTGAGGTTGAAAGATCTCTAAGAGTTCTTGACGGATCTGTTGCTGTATTCTGTGCTAAAGGTGGGGTTGAGCCTCAATCTGAGAACGTATGGAGACAAGCTGACAACTACGGTGTACCTAGAATAGCATTTGTAAACAAAATGGACATCATGGGTGCAGACTTCTACAATGTTGTAGAAATGATGAAAGAAAGATTAAATGCAAATGCAGTACCAATGCAATTACCAATAGGTAAAGAAGATTGGTTAGAAGGTGAAGTTGACTTATTAGAAATGAAAGCTCATATCTACAAAGACGACTTAGGAAAAGAAATAGAAATAACTGAAATACCTGAAGATATGAAAGAATTAGCTCAAGAGTGGAGAGAAAAAATGGTTGAAGCAGTAGCTGAAACTGACGAAGATCTAATGATGAAATATCTTGAAGGTGAAGAGCCAACTATAGAAGAATTAAAAGTTGCTATAAGAAAGGCTACAATAGCTTGTGAAATGAACCCAGTATTCTGTGGATCTGCTTACAGAAATAAAGGTGTTCAATTATTACTAGATGCTGTTATAGACTACTTACCAGCTCCAACTGATATACCAGCTATAAAAGGTATATTAGAAAACGGAGAGGAAGCTGAAAGACATTCATCTGATGAAGAGCCATTCTCAGCTTTAGCATTCAAAATAATGACTGACCCATTCGTTGGTAAGTTAGCATTCTTCAGAGTTTACTCAGGAATAATGCAAGGTGGATCTTATGTTCTTAACTCTACAAAAGGTAAGAGAGAGAGAATAGGTCGTATACTACAAATGCATGCTAACACAAGAGAAGAAATAACAGAAGTATACGCTGGAGATATAGCTGCAGCAGTAGGATTAAAAGATACTACTACTGGAGATACTTTATGTGACCCAGCTGCTCCAATAATACTTGAATCTATGGAATTCCCAGAGCCAGTTATATCTGTTGCTATAGAGCCTAAATCAAAAGCTGCTCAAGAAAAAATGGGTATAGCTCTTCAAAAATTAGCTGAAGAGGATCCAACTTTCAGAGTTAAGACTGATGAAGAAACAGGACAAACTATAATATCTGGTATGGGTGAATTACACTTAGAGATAATAGTAGATAGATTATTAAGAGAATTCAAAGTTGAAGCTAACGTTGGTGCTCCACAAGTTGCTTACAGAGAAACTATAACTCAACCAGTTGACGTTGAGTACAAGTACTCTAAGCAATCAGGTGGTAGAGGACAATATGGTCACGTTAAGATCAGAGTTACTCCTCAAGAGCCAGGTGCTGGTTACAAGTTTGAAAACAAAACTGTTGGTGGATCTGTACCAAAAGAGTACGTTGGACCAACTGATGCAGGTATACAAGGAGCTATGGCTTCAGGTATAGTTGCTGGATACCCAGTTGTTGACGTTGCTGTTGAGTTATACGATGGTTCTTACCATGAGGTTGACTCTTCAGAAATGGCATTCAAGATGGCAGGATCAATGGCTATGAAGGACGCTCTTAAGAAAGGTAATGCTGTATTACTTGAGCCATACTTCAAAGTTGAAGTTGTTACTCCAGAAGAATACATGGGAGACGTTATGGGTGGATTAAACTCTAAGAGAGGATTAATCCAAGGTATGGAAGCTAGATCTGGTGCGCAAGTTATAAATGCATTCGTTCCACTTTCTGAAATGTTTGGATACTCTACAGAGTTAAGATCAACTACTCAAGGTCGTGCAACATACACTATGATATTCGACCACTATGAGCAAGTTCCAGCTTCAGTTGCTAAGAAAATAGCTGAAGGTAAATAATTAATTAATTTTAATTAATTTTGTATATAATAAATAAGACGAGGAATTCCTCGTCTTACACAAAATAAACCAATATTAAAGGGAGGAATTCAAAATGGCTAAAGCTAAATTTGAAAGAAATAAGCCACACGTTAATATAGGAACAATAGGTCACGTTGACCACGGTAAAACTACATT
>NZ_BAAACP010000030.1:0-17077 GCF_039521565.1 Paraclostridium tenue | reverse complement strand
AAATATGTCTACACTTTTTTATTTTATTTAAATTTTATCTATAAGCATTTTTAGATGCTTTTTGTATCATCTTCCATCCACTATGAGCTTGTCTAAAAGCCTTCTTAGGTCCATTAAAAAAACATCTTAATGGAGCAGTACCTATTTTCACAGTACCAACGAAAGCTTGTCCAGCTTCTTTCCAACCACCACCATTTATTTCTTCTAATTGATTATAATTTAGTTTTTCCATAATTAAATCTCCCTGTTAATAAAATTTACATATATGTTTAAATAAATGCTATCATAAAGAAAAAAAAATATATATATATAATGATTGAATGGTATGTTTTTTTGATTGAATAGTTTGAAATTATTATATTTTTTATAAAAGGAATATAACTAAGTTTCATATTTATTTTTATTATAAATTATCACATTAAGCGTAATACATAAAAATAGTTCATAAATTTATGTTCATAATTGCAGTTATAATAACAATAAAACTATTCCACACGTAAGGACATATACAATATATTATTATAAATAAAATATGGTGTATATCTAATTTCCTAGATTTAGGATGTAGCATAATAAAAATTGTAAAATATTTGAATAGAAATACATTTACAATTAAAAAAAATTTTATTAATAGAAAATATTTAGTACGTATAGGAAATGAAAATTATCTAAATAACATAAGAAATTGAGGAGCAAAAAGAAAATCATATAACTATACATTAATTGAATATATAGAAAATGATTTAAATGAAACTTGTTAAGTAGGTCAAATAGGCAATAGGATATGATTAGGTTATCAGTAGGATAAACCTATGAAAACTCTTTTTAAAAGGATATATCAAAAGATTATTGTAAAAGGGAATATAAATAAATGTAAGAAGAAAAATTATCAATATCTAACTTACATTATTTCAAAGTATTTAAATCTATTTCAATTGAATTAATAACTTAAAGCAACCTTGATATCGTAGTAGATATAATAAACAATAGACCTCTCAAACGCCTTGGGTATAAAAAATCTGTAGAGGTCTTTGTTTTAATATAAATATAAAATGTTGTATCTGTATTGGAAATTTATCTTATAATAAATTTTTTTGAACTTATAATTAATTTATTTTCTTCTTGAGTTTAAATTTTTCTATATAAGAGGGTATTTTTATTTGAATATTTTATTTAAGTACTTAACCAATCATATAACCTAGTTTTTGTCCGAAATGGTGTGATCTTCTATTTTCAATGTTTATTTTAATAAGATCTAAATTATTTAAATTTTTAAACGAACTACTCATAATTTGTCTCCGTTTTATTTTCTTACTGATTTCTTAAATCCTGAGATAAAACCAGCACAAAAGTCATAGATATTTTTATATTTTTTGGAGTTAAATAATAACCTCCGTTAATATCTTGTAATTAAATTTTAATTCCTTCATAGAAAACATCCTTACATTATTAAATTTATACAATCGCACCATAATAAATAAAAATAAAGATAAAAAATTACTGAATGGAATAATTTTGTGATTGATTAGTAAAATCAAAGCTATTCGATCATAAAAATACACTATTCGATCAAAGTATATTTACTTTTGTATAAAAAAAATATATGGTCACAATAGCTGACTATATATTTAAGGGGGAACTGTGTGAAAAAATATTATTGTATAAAACAACATGATTATAAAGATTGTGGATGTGCGTGCTTAGCAACTATTTGTAAAACCTATGGATTAAAATATCCTATATCTAAGATAAGAGAATTCGCAGGAACTGATAAAGAAGGAACAAGTGCTTTAGGAGTTATAAAAGCTGCTGAAAAGTTAGGTTTTTCAGCAAAGGGTGTTAAGGCTAATAAACCTGAAGACATATTTGATGGAATACCTCTTCCAGCTATAGCTCATGTTGTTGTTGATAATACAATGCTTCATTATGTAGTTATACATAAAATAAGTGAAAAAGAGATTCTTATTGCTGATCCAGCTAACGGAATAATTAAATATAAACCAATTGATTTTTTTAATATTTGGACTGGGATTTTGATAGTACTTACACCTACTTCAGATTTTAAAAAAGGAAATGAAGTTAGAGGAGTATTTACTAGATTTTTTGAGTTATTAAAACCACAAAAAGGACTATTAATAAATATCTTTTTATCATCTATATTAATAACTGCACTTGGAATAGTAGGATCGTTCTACTTTAAATTCTTATTAGACGATATAATACCTAATAATTTAAAAGATTCACTAACGATGTTTTCTATTGGCTTTATAGTTTTAGCTGTGTTTAAAGTTATTATAGAAGCATTTAGAACGCATTTACTTATTCACTTAGGGCAAAAACTAGATATACCATTGATGCTAGGATATTATGATCATGTTATTAATTTACCTATGAACTTTTTTGGAACTAGGGAAGTAGGAGAAATTATATCAAGATTTAATGATGCATCAAATATAAGAGAGGCTATATCTGGAGTTGCACTTACTATGATGATTGATGTATTTATGGTATTGATAGGAGGATCTATATTGTATTCTCAAAGTCCTTCTTTATTTGGACTAACTATAGTTCCGCTAGTATTATATGGAATAATTGTTTTTTTGTTTAAAAGTAGTATAGAAAAAGTTAACAGAGAGACTATGGAGAAAAACTCTAAATTAACTTCATATCTAATAGAATCTTTAAATGGTATAGAAACTATAAAGGCTTTTAACTCAGAAAGAGAGGTTAATCTAGAAACTGAAAAAAGATTTATAAAATTTATAAAAGCTATATTTAAAAATGAGTGCATAAATAATTTACAAGTAACGTTTAAGCGTTTAGTTGAAGGTATATTTGCTATAGTTGTTCTTTGGATTGGGTCTATTCAAGTATTAAGTGGAAATATTTCATTTGGAGAATTGTTAACATTTAATGCTTTATTGGCGTATTTTTTAGATCCAATAGAAAATATAATAAATTTGCAACCAACTGTTCAAACAGCACTTGTTGCAGCTGAAAGATTAAGTGAAATACTAGATTTAGAACTTGAAAAATCAGAGAAAGAAGATAAAAAAATAAATCCTAATTCATTAAAAGGAAATATAGAGTTTAAAGATGTTGACTTTAGATATGGAACTAGACATCTTATTTTAAAAAATATAAATATGACTATTAAAAAAGGTGAAAGAATAGCTTTAGTTGGAGAAAGTGGATCAGGAAAAACTACTTTAGCTAAATTACTACTTAATTTTTATCAGTGTGAAAAAGGCGAAATTCTAGTAAATGATTATAATTTACTAGATATTAATGTTGAATCATTAAGAGATAAAATTGCTTATATTTCGCAAGAAACATTTTTATTTAATGGAACTATATTAGAAAACTTAATGCTTGGAAATACATACTTAACATATGAAGAAGTTATAGATGCATGTCAAAAGGCTCAGATTCATGATTTTATAAATTCTCTTCCATTAAGATATAACACGTTAGTAGAAGAGAATGGATCAAATTTTTCTGGAGGACAAAAGCAAAGACTATCAATAGCTAGAGCAATCCTTAGAAAACCAGAAATACTTATAATGGATGAAGCTACAAGTAATTTAGACTCTATAACAGAAAAAGCTATAGAAAGAACTATTCATAAGTTTAGTGAAGGAATGACAACTATTATAATAGCTCATAGATTAAGTACTATTATGAGGTGTGATAATATTTACATTTTAGAAAAAGGTGAGATTAAAGAAAAAGGTAGTCATAAAGAGTTATTAGAGCAAAAAGGTAGATATTATAAACTTTGGAAAGAACAACTTCCTGAAATAAATAATATTAGAGAAATTCGAACTAAGGAGGTTGTTGCAGTTGAAGTTTAAGATAGAAGATATAAACAATTTAAGTGATAGTAGACAAGTATTAGAATCTAAACCAAATAAACTTATAATAATATTCATTTATATAGTATTAGCATTAATTTTAATGTTTTTGACTTGGACATGGTTTAGTGAAAAAGAAGTAGTTGCAAAGGTATCAGGAGTAGTAAGACCAAATAGTCATGTTCAAACAATTTCTAATATTGTTCAAGGTGAAGTTAAAAGTGTAAAAATGAAAAATGGAGAAAAGGTATCAAAAGGAGATATATTGTTTGAAATAGATTCTGATAGTTTCGAAAAAGAAAAAAAACGAATAGATGATCAAATAGATAAAATAAATGAAGATAATAATAACCTTAATAAGTTGGTCAATTCTATTGCTAATAATAAAAATTATTTTAGTAATAGTGGTAGGGAAAAAGAATATTATTATAAATTTAAAAGTTATGAGTCGGGAAATAAGGTTTCTTTAGCGGAAAAGAATAACATAGATAATTCAAAGAATGAACTTAATGATGAAAAAGCTAATTTAGAAAAACTTAACAAATCTATTATTGAAGAAACTAATTATAATGAGAAGAATTCAGCATATAGTGCACAATATGAAAGTTATATGAGCTCAAGGAAAATGATTCAAAATAAAATTGATCAATTAAAAAACTCTAAAAATGAGTTAAATAAACAGATTGAATCTGATAATAAAAAAATTAATGAAATTTCACAAGATGATGCTCAACAATTAGAGTTAATAAAGTATAGTATTGATGAGAAGCGTCAACAAGTAAGTCAAATAGATTTTGAAATAAAAAATAGTAATGAAGAATTAGAAAAATTAAAAAATGACACAATTGTTCAAATAAAAGGTACTATAGATAAAACCAATCAAAGTATCGATACTTTAAATGACAATTTGAGAAGTTTGGATGAATCCGCAGATATCAATAAAGATAGTAATAAAACAGCTACTTTGGTACAAATAGAAGAGAAAATAAATTTAAATAAACAAAGTAAAATTGAATTAGAATCTAATAAAAAACAGATAGAAGATAGCTTAGCAAAGTGTGTTGTTAAAGCTCCTGTTAATGGAAAGATAAATACAATAGTAGATTTACAACCAGGACTGGTATTACAACCAGGAACAATAGTTGCTAATGTAATGCCTGATTCAGATAATTGTAAAGTTGATTTAATGATACCAACTAAAGATATTGCTAATATAGATATTAATAAAAAAATAAAGTATAGTTTTGAAGCTTTACCATATAGAGAATATGGATTTTTAGAGGGGGAAATAGAGTCTATAAGCCCAGATTCAAAAACAGATAGTGAGACGGGTATTTCATTCTTTACAGGAGAAAGTAGTTTAAATTCAAATGTATTATATAGTAACAAAGGTGAAGAAAGTTATATTAAACCAGGAATGATATGTGAAGCAAAAATTATAATAAGGAATGAAAAAATGCTATACTATCTTTTGGAGAAGATTGGATTGAAAAATAAATAAATTAGTACTTAAGAATGGAGGAACTATTATGGAAGTAAAAGTTAAAAAATCTAAGAAACCTATGATACTAGGTATATTAAGTTTAATATCGTGGAGTATACCTATGCTAGGATTACCAGTTAGTATTTTTGGTATAGTAATATCAACAAAAAGATTAAAAGAGTATAAGTGTAAAGCATATAAAATAGGTTTAATACTAAGTATAGTAGGATTAGTTTTAACAATTTTATATTTTTCTGTTGTATATTATTTACTTGTGAATAAGATTATTTAATTGGAGGATCTATGAAAAAATTATTAAAATCATTATGTATATGTTTAGGGTTGCCTCTATTAAATTATCTGAACATAGGACTTGTTGATATAGCAGCAACAAGCTTTATTAAAGATTTTAACAATCTAGAACATGCATATACAACAGTTTTGATAGGAGATTTAGCCACATTAATTTTAACATATTTTATATTCAAGGCATACGGTAAAAAACTTTTAAGTAAAGAAATTCTAAAACCAATAAACTTAAAAAGTATAATATATATTATTATATTTGGAATTGGAATTAGTATTATTTTATCTAATTTAATAGGTATTTTAATGATGTTTAGCCCTAGTTATATAGATGTTCAAAATCAAATTCAAAATGAAAGTAACTCATTATTAAACTTAAGTATTATTATAATATTAGCTCCTGTATGTGAGGAAATATTATTTAGAAATGTAGTATTTGGATATTTGAGAAAAAATTATAATATAGTGATAGCAGTTCTTGTACAAGCACTAATTTTTGGAATAATACATGGTAATTTTGTTCAAGGTATATATACCTTTACATTAGGGATAGGATTAGCATTAGTATATATGTATTATGATTCGCTTTGGGCTTGTATTATCTTACATATAGTATTTAATTTGATGGGAGATTTAATAATTCAAATGGTAATAGATATCAACCCTGATTTTAATTATGGAATAGTAATTCTAGGGATAGCATGTTTAGGATTTTCTATTTTTAAAGTAGCAAAAAAATATGAACATATATTATATGAATAATTTAAAAGAAAGAATATCAGTAAATTGTTAAAATAAATCTAGCACTTTATATTACTATTAATTTATATACTAATATAGGGATTTATGTTAAAATTTAAGTAAAGAAATCGAAAATAAAAAGCAAAAAGCCAGGAGTTATAAGTTTTGGCCGACTTACTCCCAGCTTTTTTATATAGACACTCTTGATAAGAGAGAACTCTCATCAGAGAAATTTTATATTGTTATTATGTATTAATATTACCATACATATTCGTAGATATCAATAATTTTGATATGTAAAGCAATATAAAAATTAAATAATACGGAATTTTAGTGAGTTCTCCTGACCTGTAGTGTTGATTAAACTTATAAGAGTTATTCGATGTACTAAATGTAGAGGAGAATTTTTTATGAAAACAATGAATTTCTGTGATCATCTATATGATGAAAGTACTGATGGTTACATACAAATATTAAAATTAAATAATAAAAATAATAAAACTGAACGAACTATTAAGATATATAATACAAAAAATGAAGGATTAAAAGATGTTGTAGAAGAGCTACATAGGAAAGAAGATGTATTTCTAGCTCCAAACACTATGTTTGTTCCAAAAAGAAGAGTTGAGAATATAAGGCAGTTTAGAGCTTTATTTCAGGATATAGATTGTGAAAGTATAGGAATTGAGAAGACGGAGACAGTGTATAGAATATGGATGATGCACTATGAAGGAAAAATACCAGAGCCAAGTATGGTTGTAGATAGCGGAAGAGGCATACATTTATATTGGAGAATTCAAAATGCACCTTATGGAGCGCTAAATACATGGCAAGAACTACAAGACTATATTTATTACAATTTAAAGCATTTAGGAGCTGATAGAAGGGCTACAGATGGTGCAAGAGTACTTAGATTACCAGGAACTATAAATTCAAGATGTGCAGCAAACTGTGAGGTTTTATATATAGATAATGAGATAGAGTATTCTATGTATGAGTTAAGGGAGCAATATCTAAATTATAAACCTAAGAGTTATCAGTTTAAGATGCATCAAACTAAGAAAATTGATAATAAAGTTATTTCAAATAGATTTTTTAATTCATACAGTCTGCATATGGAAAGAGCTAATGATCTAGAGACTTTATGCAGGATTAGGAAGTACAATATGACAGGATATAGGAATATGGCCGTGCATTGTTATGCTTATTGGAAAGGGATATATGTTAGGAATGAATATGAACTAGAAAATACAGTGATAGAGTTTAATAATGCATTTACTGAACCACTGAAGGAAACAGAAGTAAAAGCTGTTTTAAGATGCATTCCAAAAGCTATAGATAGGTTTATAGCTTATGAGCAAGGGATAAGAAGTGGAGAACGTAAGAGAGTTTCTAAGGGAATGAGAGATAAAGAAGGTTATTGGTATAAGAATGAAACTTTAATAGATAGATTAGGAATAACAATTAAAGAGCAAAAGCATATGAAAACTATTATAGGGATTGATGAGAAGTATAACAGAAATAATGAGAGAAGAAGAGTAGCTCGAAGAAATGAGTATGGACTAACAAAGAAACAACAAGAGTTAAAAATACTTCAAGATAAAATTAAATTATTAAAAAATGAGGGTTTAACAAATAAAATAATATCAGAAAAGTTATCAATACCATTGAAAACACTAGAAAGACATATAACAAAAATGAGAAAAGATAATTTAATTTAATCTACCCTCATTTTTTGGCTCTTTATAAATATGTGGGGTTTACGGAGCGTTACTAAAAATTTCTATATAGATAAAAACTTTATATATTTTTTGAAGGATGTAGTTATATTAATTATTAAAAACTTTTTCGTTTCATGCCCCACCCCTATTTTAAATAGTAGTGCATAATAGATGATTTCACAATATTATTAGTAATTAGATTCTTTAATATAGTGCACTTGCGAGCATTATATTATTACGCAAAAAATAATAGCCATCATAATTAAATGAAAAGTGACTATATATTTATGTATGATTCATTTTAAGCAGAAAATATATACATAGAGCTTTATGCTAAGCTAGATGCTTACCATAAGCTATGATATAAACATGAGAAATGTTACAATCATTAAGTATTAATTTTAAATTCATAAAGGTTAATGTTCTAAAGAATATTAACCTTTATGAATATTATTAGTTTTATTAATATACTATATATTTAAAGAATTAGTTAATTATTAGATCATATTTTTGTTTAATATATTTTAAAATCAAGTTATTTCAGTAATCATAGTAATTTATTAAAGTTTGGTTTTCTGTGATATGGAAACGAGTTACTTTTACTAACTAGTTGTATATACAGTTAATTTATTTTTATTTGTAACATTTTAACTATTTAACAAAATTGTATATTATTAATACTGTAATATTCAATTACTTACACTAACTAATATAAAAATATATATTTAAAATCATATGTATCCATTAATATAACTAGGACAAGCCTATATCAACTTTTATTAATATTTGAACCACTTTTAGGTTATTTTTTTATTTAAAAAATTCAATATTAGTTTAAGTATTGTTTTATTTTTTTACTAAAGTCATATAAATTATTATTTTCTGATTCAACTAACTTAAAAAATGTTTCTAAAACTTTAAATCTTCCTATTTTATGATGATCTATCTTATCGAATAATTTTTTTAAGTCTCTTTGTAAATGATTATTCTGATTTTTTTCATATATTAGATATGCTGCTTCTGATATATATATAATGTCAAAAAGCTTTTCTGAATTTTGACTAGCTAGTAAGTCCATAGATTTAAGATTTGACTGTGTTAAATTATTTATAAAAAATTCCACTTCTGTATTTATTGATTTTTTTATATTTTTATAGAATTTTTTAGTTATATCTTTATATAATTTATTTAATGAATCCATATCAAATATAATACTGATGGAATTACTTTTAAAGCTATTAAATATTCCATCTCTTGTTAAACTCAATTCTACTCTCATTAAGTTTTTATCCACTATTTCTGAATATGAGTTTTTGATTTGATTTATTGTATATTTTAAGATGTTGTCTATTAGATTTAAATGAGCAACTATTATTGCCATTATCATTATATCCATGAGACTCTTTGTAATATTTATTTTGCCTATTTAAATCAAGTATATATTTCATACAATCATCAAACTTTTTTTGATCACAATCTAATTCAAATGTTTTGTTTACTTCTAAACTTTTTATTATCCAGGTACTTGGATCTTTTAGGTATATTCCGTCTGACTCTAATTGATTTATTACATTAAGTATTACACATTTGGCGTCATCTGATTTATGCACATTATAAATATTATGAATAGTATTGTAACATACTCTAGGAAAAGTAATATCTAGTTCGCAGATAATACTTTTAGGTTTATTAGAACCATTACTTTGCTTTTTTATTTCAATTCCATAGGATACCGCACTTTTAAGTCCATTATCAATAACTACACAATGCTTGTACTCTTTTACACTTACATAATTACCTGTGGATTTATTTATTATATCCATTTTTAAAAAACTATTAGGATCAGCATAAGACAAAGTTTCCTGACTTTTTAAGGCTAAGAAATCTATACATTTTAGACTCACTAAAAATTTAACCCTATCTAAACCTACTTTTCCTAATAGACATTCATCAATTTGTATACTATAATTCATAACTACTCTCCTTATATCAAAAATCTACCTAAATTGGGTAGTCATGAACGATATGCTGAGCAAATGGCATATATGTAACATTTGAATTAAAATTTTTTGTTTTTTCAATATTGATAACATCTATTTCACAATTTTTTTAAAAAGTATATATTTACAATGATGCTTTTGAAGTAATTGAATTTTAATATGCCTTCAGCATAAAACGAAAAAAAGAACCTAAAAATAGGTTCAGTAAAATTATTTATTATATTTTTCTAAGCAATCAATAAAAAATTGAGTTACTATATCTTATTGTTTCAATTCAGGATATTTTTTTGTAAATTCTAAAAACCTTTCTAATGCATTAGAATCTATTTTAAAAGATCTATATTTAACTTATCCTATAAATTTATATCGTCTCTATTTATTATTTTACACCCACTATTAGATAAATAGTTTTAATTTATTTTAGCTAATTTTCTTTTTGCTCTTATCAATGTTGATTTGCTTATTCCAGTTAACTCTTCTACTTGTCTATAAGTATGATTCTCTAATAAATTTAAAGCATGTTCTATTTGTTTAGATCCATATATTTTTGGTCTTCCTTCTTTAAAGTTTGGATCTTTCTTAGCTAATTCTTTTCCAGTTTGAGTTCGTTCAATTATTATATTTCTTTCCATTTCTGCTACTGCAAGTAATGTTGTTAAAAAGAATTTACCCATTGTAGTATCTTCTAATAATCCAACATTTAAAACATGAACTGCTACTCCTTTAGCGAATAAATTTTCTATTATATTGATCCCTTCAACTGTATTTCTAGCTAATCTATCTAATTTAGTTACAACTAATGTATCTCCTTCTTTAATATTTTCTAATAAATTATTCAAGATCGGTCTATCTAATTTAACTCCTGTAAATTGCTCTTCTACTATTTGTGAATTTTCATATTTTAATAAAATTTCTTGTTTTTGAGCTTGCAAACCATGTCCATCTAGTTGTGCTCGAGTACTTACTCTTGTGTATCCATAAATCATTTATTCATATCCACCTTTTTTTATATTTAAAGAATATCTTTTGATACTAGGTTATGACACCCTTCAATATATTGATACTACTAAATAAAAAAAAAGGTGTCAATACTGTAAAGTTATGACACTTTAACTAATAGAATATTAATTTTATAAAACTTCTTGACTTAGTAGCTAATAGCTATTGCTATAAAGTTGTTAAAAATTATAGTTATTCAGGAGGCATATTATGAATGTAACTAGTAATACATCACTTGAAGAATTATTTGCAATAGTAAAGAATACATTAAATGAATTAAATTCAGGAGAAGAGTTTATAGTAAAGGATCTCTTCAGAGGTTTTGAATGGAATCGTATAGCAAAAGGTAATCGTACTAAACTTGGTTCTATGGTGTTTAACTTTGTTAATCATGAAGGTTCGACTATTATTGATCTATTAGGTAAAACTCCTCAAAATCAGCAAAAATACAAAAAGATATAAAATTAAGCACCTATAATTAGGTGCTTTTTATTTTAACATAAAGAGTCCATCTGTTAGGATTTGATACAATTCTATAAATAAAAAAGTAGATGTATAATTTACATCTACTTTTTAAATATTATTATAATTCTTCTGCATCAATACCTAAATAGTTTTATATACTTATAAAACTATTAAACTTAAAAAAATGATTATATAGTTAAAACTATATAATCATTTTTTTAAGTTTAATTACAGAACACTACAATTGTAGTTTATAATAAAAGTGAGGTGATATCGTGAATAAAGAAGAATTTAATAAATTAAATTTTTTAGATAAAGTAAATTATATAAATAGTAGGTTAAAAAAAGGAGAAACCGTAATTAGAATAAGAGAAGATATTGGAATAGGTGAGAAAGCATTTCAAAAAGAGATGAAAATAAACGGTTATAAATACAACAGTAAAGAAAAGCAATATATATCTACTGAAGAGAAAAAACCTACAATTGTAGTTGATCCAACTACAATTGTAGGTTATAAAAATACAACTGTAGTACCTAAACAACAGCTAGAAATTTTAGGGTATTTAGAAAGTAATTTTGAGATTTTACAAGAGTTTATAGAGAAGTATAAATCCACTACAAAGTCCACTACAGAAACCACTACAAATTATATTTCAATAAATTTAATAGATGATAAACATTTAAATCCAAAACCTAAAAGTATAAGAATAAATGAATTTGTATATCAAGAATGGAAAGATTTTTGTGAAACTAAACGCTATAGTAAGCAAGATCTAATATCAATGGCACTTAAAGAATATATGGAAAAATATAAGTAAATATATTTAATAATTAAAGATGTAATTGAAAGCGGTTGCTAATTAAAAAGTTATTTTACTTTATTATAAAGCTTAAAAAAATAACTATAAAAATACTTGGGGGAAAACTAAGTTAATAACTTTCTCTAACATAAAAGACGGTATTTATAAGACTTTTATGTCAATAATAACTGCATATGAACTAGTTAAAGATAAAATTAAAAAGATATTATTAATGGGATTTAGATTTGCAAGAAAAGCTTACTCAATATGTATATAAAGTAAACCATGAAGATAAAACAACCATAGAATATAGTAGATGGGTTAAGTACAGAATATGTAATTATAAAATAACCTAATCTAAACTATTCTAACATAGACATAATACGATCTGATATAGAAATAGATATGTTTGGTGAAAAAATAAGTTTACAACCAGCTAGAGAAAAAGTACTTGTAGATGGTATATGAAAAACTTAGACGTATTAGTAAAATATGATTATATAACTTGTGACTTATCACCAAGTTACAAGTTAACTGTTAAAAATATTTTTTATCTAACAGATTCTATAATAGTACATATTACAGACAAAAACATATACTCTTTAAGAGTAGCAGCTGTATTTAAAGAACTATGGATAAGAGATAAATATTATTTAGAAAATGAATATGATGATAGAGTTATTTATAAGAAGAAGCCCTTTGTTGAAAAATCACGATTAAGTATAAGTAGTTATTTAAGCAAAAATAATCAAAAGTAATTTAGTAAAGAAGAAGTTGAAAATATAGTAAAGGAATTGAAAGAAAAGGATGTGTTATAGATACCTAAAATAGATATACATATATTAAATTAAGAACTACAAAAATCAAATAAAACAACCGTTATTCATGAAACTAATAAATCATCAATATCTATATATTACATTGTCAAAAAGGAAAAAAAGAAAAGTAAAGATCAAGTAGGGGTAACTTTGGATAAAGAGATAGTAGATAAATTAAAAACTGTAGTTATTGATTCAAATATAACTATGTCAAAGTTATTTGAAAATTTATTTACACCACTTTTAGAAGATGTACAAATCAAACCCTAAAATATAGAAATTTATAATAAGAAAAACAAATTAAAAGGTAGAAGAAAATCAGAATAACAACTTGTAATCAAGTTGTTTTAATGTACTTATAAAAAATAATAAATAACTTAATTATTTTTTATTTTTTATAAGTATTAGCATTAAAACTATTAATTCCATGAACATATTTATATAAATGTTAAATACAAATAACTTTTCTAAAGAGTTATGTATACAAAGACATATAGTATATGTCAAATTGAAATTTTTAAGAAATTTTTGATCAAATTTCATTTTAACTAACAAATATCAATGAATGTATTAATTTAATAATATAGATTCTTTTTTGCACTTCTAATGAATAAAAGATCAGTAAATAATTAAAAAATGCCGTAACACAATGTATGGATGGTATTTTAATAATATTATGACCGTACCTTACAATTTATTAAATTGTGTTTTGATTATTTCAAATTTTATTCTTAAAAATCAATAATTTCCTACGATAGTTCAACATAATAATTAAAAATCTAAGAGTTATTTTATTTACTGAAATATAGGATAAAATGATATGAATTTTAAAATGGTTATATAGAAAATATTCGACTTAATAATAAAATGATTTTTTTTATATGTATATATTTGCAAAAAAATTACAATATATGGTAATATTGAGGCTGTGCTTTCAAATATAAAAATCTAGGAATTATAGGTTTAGTTACTTATTCATAGATTGAAATAGAATATTCTAGATAAGAGCTCAAATTAAAATTACTTATAAATACTTACATCGATTTAACATAAAAAGATAGTTTAGAACATCATTTATAATTAGCTAAAAATATCTAGCTAATTATATAGGGGAGGACATTATGAAAATTAAAATAGCTATTTGTGATGATGAGTATATTCACAGAAAAATATTAATAAAATATATAGAAAAACTATTTCTAAGTGAACTTTATGAAGTATTAGAATTTAGTAGTGGAGAGGAATTATTAGGTAACTATCCTAGAAAATTAGATATACTTTTACTAGATATTCAAATGTTAGGTATAAATGGTCTTGAAACTGCCAAAAAAATAAGATTATTTGATACAAATGTAACAATTATTTTTACTACTGCAATTTCAGACTTTATGCAAGAAGGATATGAAGTAAGAGCATTTAGATACTTGTTAAAGCCAATAAAGTATAGTGATTTTTCAAAACATTTAATTCAATGTAAAAATGAAATACTTAATAATAAGGAAAAATATATATCAATAAAAGAAATTGATGAAGGAAAAACTATTATTATTCCTGTAAATTCTATACTATATGTAGAAATGGAGTGTAGAATTACATTAATACATACAGATAGCAAAATATATAAAACAAGAGAAAGTATAAAAAATTTTGAAAATGAATTAAAAAAATATTCATTTTATAGGTGTCATAGAGCATATTTAATAAATTTATATAAGATAAGTTCTATAGGTAAGAACATAGCTATAATAAAAGGTAATGAAGTGTTAGTTAGTAGATACAAAGTGAAAGAGTTAAAAATGAAAATTACAGATATATTAGGGAGTTTAATATGATTGATATACAAAATATTTTTTTTGAATTATTAAACTTTATTAATGGAGTAGTATACTTACTCACATTTAAATCTATAGTAGATAATATTAGTTGTAAAAAACTTAGTAAAAAAATTAATTATGTATTTATTACCTTATCTTCAATATGTATATTTATTTTTAAGTTTGAAAGCTCAATAATACTTATATTAATATGTTTTTCTTTTTATAAACTTAATTATGAACAAAATATCTTAATGTGTATTTTTATTAGTTTATTATATTGGTTTCTTGTATATATACCGATTGAATATATTAGTATAGACTTAGTATTGAATATAAATTATAATGATTTAATTCTTGATTTTAATATAAATTCTATAGTAGTTGATATTGAAACAATGATAATTCAAAATATATTTATGCTGATTATATTTAAGATATGCGTTCAAATAAATAAATTTAAGAAATTTAAAAATATATGTATAAAAATGAAGTACATATCTATATTTGTACCAATTTTGATAGATGTTTTAATGATAATAATAATATTTAGAATAATTGCAGTAGATAAAGTAATATCAAAATTTTATATAATGATTTTAATAACTGTGTCAATATTAGTTTTAATTTCTAAGTGGCATAACTTCTATATGATGAAAAAAAGCATATATAGTTATAAATTAGATTATGAAAATAAAATTATTAAAGATAATGTACTTAAAGAAGAAAATTATTACAAAGAAATAAAGAATGAAAAAGATAAAGTTAGATTTTTACATCATGATATGAAAAATCATATGATTTGTATAAGAAATCTATGCGAAGATGGAAATATTGAAAAGGTCTTAGAATATATAGATAGCATGGAAATTAATATAAATAACTATAATAAATTAAATAAAGATTTTAACACAGGAAATATGATATTAGATTCAATTTTACGAGTAAAAAAATCTATATGCATTGAGAAAAATATAAATTTTTATGTGGATATGGATTTTTCTAAGGGGAATTTTATGGATATGGTTGATATATGCACTATATTTTCTAATTTAATAGACAATGCAATAGAAGCCTGTGATAAGATATATAACTATGATATACCTAAAAAAATAATATTAAAAAGTAAGTATATAGATGGATTTTGCATTATTTCAATTAAAAATACTAAAATTAATGAAATTAAACAAAGAAAAAATTTGTTTTTGACCAACAAAAAAAATTCATATATGCATGGAATAGGATTAAATAATGTAAGGAAAGTAACTGAAAAATATTTTGGACAAATAAACTTTACTTATTATAAAAATACTTTTATTGTTAGAGCTATGATTCCTTATAAATAAAGGATATTTAACTATGACAATACTATATGTATAAATTTAAATGTTTATTTGAATTTTTTAGATTAGGCAAAATACATATAAAAAATAGTATCGCTAGAAATGGTCAATACCAGATTATATATATGTTCATTATAGTATTGGGGGCTATTAAGATAAAATTTAAACAAATTATCTTGGATTGTATGAAAATAGCTACTATTTATTGAACAATAGTAGCTATTTTCATATATCTAAGTGTTTTCAACCTAAAATAATTAAAAAAATAGTCATATGCCTATAGTGGCGAAGGCATTTTAGAATCATATTTCATGATTTCTATTAAAAGTTGAAAAGTGTGGGATTCTTTTCTGTAATGAGTATTCTAAAAATCAATGATAGGATGTATTTATTTTATATATCTGATTAGTTACCTCATATATGCAATTCCAAATAAATATTCAATTAGCTAGAACTACAGGGTCAATATTTTATAAATAAAGCTAAAATCTATATAACTTTCTATTTTTCTAACTAAATAATTTTTAGGAGCTAAAGAATCTAGTGTAATCAATTCATCTTGATTTACATGATTCTATTTTCATTAAAAATCACTTCATATATGATTATAAATAAAATAAAAAAGTGTAGACATAAATATGTCTACACTTTTTTATTTTATTTAAATTTTATCTATAAGCATTTTTAGATGCTTTTTGTATCATCTTCCATCCACTATGAGCTTGTCTAAAAG
>NZ_BAAACP010000029.1:0-17166 GCF_039521565.1 Paraclostridium tenue | reverse complement strand
ATTTAAAAAAGCTAACTCCTGTACAATACAGAAATCAGCTTTTATCAGTTTTTTAATAACTCTCTTTTTCTAGTGTCCTTGACAAAGGGTCCACTTTAACATTGTCACACCTTTTTAATTATTATTTTTATCTATTAATGTAGCTAATTTTTTGGTAAATTCCTTAGCAGAATCATAACCCATTCGTTTTTGTCTAAAGTTCATAGCTGCTACTTCTAAAATCATAGCTGTATTTCTTCCTGGTTTTACTGGAACTACTAACTTTTCTACATCTATTCCAAGTATCTCTTCATACTCTTTATCTAAACCTAATCTATCATAGTAAGTGTTATCATTCCAAGACTCTAGTCTTATTATTAAATCTATAACCTTCGAGTCTTTAACAGCTCCTATACCATACATACTTCTAACATCTATTATTCCTATACCTCTTATCTCCATAAAATGTTTTAAAACTTCAGGCGCTTGACCCATAAGTAAATTTTCATCAATTTTAGTTATTTCAACAGCATCATCTGCTATTAATCTATGACCTCTTTGAACAAGTTCAAGGGCCGTCTCTGATTTACCTACACTACTTTCCCCTCTTATTAAAACACCTACTCCAAATACATCTACTAAAACTCCATGTATACTAATTGTAGGTGACAATTTAGAATCTAAATAATTAGATAATTTATTTATTAGCCTAGTTGTATTTCTTTTTGTTGCCAATACTATTCTATTGTGTTTTTTAGCCATTTCAATAACATCTTCATTAACTGTAAGGCCTCTAGATACTATTAATGCTGGAACTTCATAGCTAAAAAATTTATCCAATACAGTTTTTCTTATTTCTGAATCCATATGGCTAAAGTAAGTATATTCAGTTCTACCTACAATCTGAATTCTATCATAAGTAAAATGCTCAAAATAACCTGCAAATTGTAAGCCTGGTCTATGAATATCTTGATAATGTACATAATACTCTACATCATCAGGCATATAAACTACATCTAAACCTATATCTTTAACTAATTCTCTAATTGAAACTGACCTTTCACTTCTTTCACTATCCATAATGTCTTTTACTCCTTTATAAATGTTAATTATGCTTTAAAAAAATTATATACATTTTCAGCTGAAGTTTTATTCATTCCCTCAACTTCTAGTAATTCTTCAAAAGTAGCTGTCTTTATTTCTTCTATATTTTTAAAGTGAGTTAATAATGCTTTCTTTCTTTTCTCACCTACTCCTTGTATATCATCTAATACGGATTTTGTCAAAGATTTATTTCTCAAACTTCTGTGATAAGAAATTGCATAATTATGAACTTCTTCTTGTATGCTAGCCACAAATCTATACAAATTGGATGTTTTATCGAGTTCTATCTCCTTTTCCTGGGAAATTAACCCCTTTGTTTTATGTTTATCATCTTTATACATCCCCCATAGAGGAATATTGACATCATACTTGTCTAAAACTTTTTTTACTGAACTTACCTGACCTTTTCCTCCATCTAACAATATTAAATCTGGTAAATCTCCATATTTTAATCTTCTTTCTACTATTTCTGCCATTGAATCATAATCATTAGGACCAACAACAGTTTTTATTTTATATCTTCTATATTCTTTTTTATCTTTTTTTCCATCTGTAAAAACTACCATTGAACCTATAGAATCAACTCCTTGAATATTTGAAATATCAAAAGACTCAATTCTTTTAGGTATCTTTTCTAAACCTATTAAAGTTTTTAACTCTTCTAAAGCTCCTATACTTTTTTGATATTTTAACTTGTTCATATTAGAAAACTTCTCAAGATATTCAACAGCATTTTTTCTAACCATTTCTACCAAACTTTTCTTTTCACCTTTTTGAGGAACTTTTATAATAACCTTTTGTCCTTTTTTAGATGATAACCACTCTTCAAGTACAAAACTATCTTCTACTTCATCTTCTATGATGATTTCCTTAGGTATATAATCTTGTGCCATATAAAATTGTTTTACAAATGATGATAAAATTGACTCTCGTGAACTGTCCATTACTCCTTCTAGTATGTAATGTTCTCTTCCAACTATCTTTCCATTTCTTATAAAAAATACTTGTACACAAGCTTCATCGTGAGCCCTCGCCATTGCAATAACATCTTGATTTAAATCCGAACTACCTAAATCTATTTTTTGTTTTTGAATCATATCTTCTAAACTTTTAATTTTATCTCTATACATAGCTGCATCTTCAAAATTAAAATCCGCAGCACATTTATTCATCTTTTCTTTTAAAAGCTCTATTAATTTTTCTTCTTTTCCTGAAAGAAACAATATTATTTCATCTATCATCTTACCGTAATCTTCTTTACTAACTTCGCCAGTACACGGGCCTACACATTTTTTAATATGCTTATTTAAACATGGTCTTACCTTGTTTTTTATAGCTTTTTCTATATCTATATTACAAGTTCTAATTGGGTAAATATTTCTTATTATTTCTAAGGTATCATTTACTGCTGTTGTATTTGTATATGGACCAAAATACTTAGCTTTATCTTTTATTACTTGTCTTACTTTTAAGACTCTTGGATAATCTTCATTTAATGTTACCTTTATATATGGATAAGTCTTATCATCTCTAAGTAATACATTGTATTTAGGTCTGTATTGTTTTATTAAATTACATTCTAATATTAATGCTTCTAATTCTGAATCAGTTATTATATATTCAAATTTATATATGTTTTTAACCATTGATTTAACTTTAGATGTATGATTTTTTGATGATTGAAAATACTGTCTAACTCTATTTTTTAAAGATATGGCTTTACCTACATATATAACTTTATCATTTCCATCTTTCATTAAATAAACTCCAGGTTCTGCTGGGAGTTTTTTTAATTGTTCTTGAATATCAAACATTCTTTCACCTCGATATTTAAAATATATATATAAATTATACCCTAGTTTAATCTTTAATAAATTAAAAAAAGTAAAAGAAATGATACTTACATAAGCATCATTTCTTTTACTTTTTTAACTATTTACCTTTTCCACCATTAAGCATTAAGAAAAATGTTCCTGCATCTTTTCTTGTATTAAACTCTGGAGAATCTTTATACTTATCAACATTTTCCGAATTCAATCCTACTATATCTATTTGTCCTGTTTCATATAAATTAAGTGCTGCATTTGGATCTTTAACTATCTTAGTATTTACTTTATCTATTTTAACTGAGCTTGCATCCCAATAATTAGGATTTTTACTCATTGTATATACATCTTCTATCTTCCAATCACTTAAAGTGAATGGTCCATTGTAAACCATCTTATCATGTGCTGTACCATATTCGCTTCCAAATTGTTCTACTGCTTTTTGATTTTGTGGTAAGAATGATTTAAAGAACATTAAACTGTCAAAATAGTGTACTGGTCTTACTAATTCAACTTGTAATGTATAGTCATCTATTGCTTTTATTCCTACATTATCTGCATTATCTACTTTACCTAAATTATAATCCTTAGCTCCTTTTATATCATACATAATAAATCCATATGTTGATGCTGTTGCTGGGTCTAGTGTTCTTTTCCATGAATATTCAAAATCTTTAGCTGTTACAGAATCTCCATTTGACCATTTAGCGTCTTTTCTTAAATTGAAAGTCCAAGTCTTTCCATCTTCAGATTTCTCCCATTTTTCTGCTATTCCGGGAGCAAGTTTACCATCTTTATCTAACTTAGTTAAGCCTTCCATGGTATTCATTAATACTTCTGATGAAACTGTATCCGATGCTTTACTTGGATCTAAAGTTGGTATATCTGATGCTCCTGTAATATTTAACTCTTTTTTACCTTCCCCAAGTTCTACCCAGTTATATATATATGGAACCCCAAACGCTGGAGTAAGTCTTCCACTTACGTATGGTTTTTGTAAATATGAAGCTCCTGATTGAATAAGAGGTGATAAGAATCCATCTTCTAACATTATTTTTTCAGCTTTAGCAAATTTCTCCCAACTTTCTTCTTGACTAGATGCAGTTTTAGCTTCTTCTATAAGCTTATCGTATTCAGGATTACTATACCCAGTATTTGCAGCATATTTTACGCCTGTTTGCATAGTTTCTAAAAATGTTAACGGATCTGGATAATCTGGTGACCATCCTGAATGAGATAAATGGAAATCCCCTTTTTCTTCTAATGCTATCTTTTGCTTAAATGGTTGCGATTTTACTTCTACTTTTAATCCTGGTAATGCAGTTTGAAGTTCTGCTTGCATAAATTCTGCCTGTCTTTTACCGGTTTCAGAATCAAATGATAATAATTCCAATGTAACTGTATCAAATCCAACTTCTTTTTTAGCTTTTTCCCATAATTTTGTAGCTTCTTCTTTATTGTAATGGTATCCCATTTCTCCAGCTAATTCTCTATAATCCTTTCCTTGTTCATTAAAAGCTAAACTTTCAGCTACTATATAATCTGCTGGAATAGTTCCATTGTTTATTATAGTATCGCACATTGTTTTTTTATCTATAGCCATTGATATAGCTGCTCTAGCATTTTTATTTGCAAGAACTTTGTAAGGATCTCCATTAGTTCCTCCTGAACTTTGACTTGATCCACTATTTCCACATCCAACCATTGTCATTATGGTTATTGCCACAGTTGTAGTCATTAAAGTCATTTTCTTTTTTAAAACCATAAGTTACTCCCCCTTAAACAACTGAATTTTACAATTAATAAAATTAGAATAATAATATATGTTTTTTTATTATATGCACTATAATTTGTCCTTAATGATTAATTTTTTCTGATTTTTCTGATTTTTAAAATTAAAAATAGGTTTATACTATAAATTTATAGTATAAACCTGTTAAATACCCTAAACTATATTATTTAGTTTCTGCTCTTCCTCCATTTATTTGGAAGAAGTTTACCGATGCCTTTAATGTTGTTTTAAATTCAGAAGAATCCTTATATTTATCAACATTTTCAGAAGTTAGTTGTACTATATCTATTTGTCCCGTTTCATATAAATTAAGTGCTGCATTTGGATCCTTAACTATTTTTGTATTTACTTTATCTATTTTAACTGAACCTTTATCCCAGTAATTAGGATTTTTACTTAATGTAAACATATCTTCTATTTTCCAGTTACTTAATGTAAATGGTCCATTGTAAACTATCTTATCATGTGAAGTTCCATATTCACTTCCAAATTGTTCTACTGCTTTTTGATTTTGTGGTAAGAATGACTTAAAGAACATTAGTCTATCAAAGTAATGAACTGGTCTTACTAATTCAACTTGTAATGTATAATCATCTATTGCTTTTATTCCTACATTATCTGCATTATCAACCTTACCTAAGTTATAATCTTTAGCTCCTTTTATATCATACATAATGAACCCATATGTTGATGCTGTCGCTGGGTCCAATGTTCTTTTCCATGAGTATTCAAAATCTTTAGCTGTTACAGGATCTCCATTTGACCATTTAGCATTTTTTCTTAAATTAAAAGTCCAAGTTTTTCCGTCCTCTGATTTTTCCCATTTTTCTGCTATTCCAGGAATCATTTCGCCATTTTTATCTAATTTAACTAAACCTTCCATAGTGTTCATTAACACTTCTGAAGATACAGTATCTTCAGCCTTACTGATATCTAAAGTAGGTATATCTGAAGTATTTGTTATATTAAGTTCTTTTTTACCTTCTTTTAATTCAACCCAATTGTATATTGCTGGGACACCAAATGATGGAGTAAGTCTTCCACTTACATATGGTTTTTCTAAAAATGAAGAACCTTGTTGAACTAGTGGTACTAAATATCCATCTTCTAACATCATTTTTTCAGCTTCTGCATATTTAGCCCAGCTTTCTTCTTGATTCTCTGCAGTTTTAGCTTCTTCTATAAGCTTGTTATATTCTTCACTATTGTAATTTGTATTTTTAGCATATTGTATTCCTTTTTGCATTGTTTCTAGAAATGTTAATGGGTCTGGGTAATCAGGGTTCCATGATGCATATGATAAGTGGAAATCGCCTTTACTCTCTAATTCTAATTTTTGTTTGAATGGTTGTGTTTTTATTTCTACTTTCAATCCTGGAAGTGCTCCTTGTAATTCTGATTGCATAAATTCCGCTGTTCTTTTACTACTTTCACTATCAAATGTTAGTAATTCTAATGTAACTGTATCAAAACCAACTTCTTCTTTTGCCTTTTCCCATTTTTTAGTTGCTTCCTCATCATTATGCTCATAACCCATAGAACCTGCTACTTCTCTATAGTCTTTACCAGATTCATTAAATGCTAATTTTTCTGCTACATAATATGATACAGGTATTGTTCCATTATTTAATATAGTATCACACATTGCTTGTCTATCTACAGACATTGCTATAGCAGCTCTTGCATTTTCATTCGCAAGTACCTCTAAAGCCTTAGCTTCTCCTTTTCCAGTTTTATTTTCTCCCCCAGATGTATCTCCTCCGCCTGTGCTACTACAGCCAACCAAAGCCATAACAGCTATTGCTGATGTTGCACACATCACAGACATTTTTTTCTTTAAAACCATAATATTTCCCCCTTATTTATTTAATTTATATCATTTAATTATATTGATTCAGCTTATAGGATAGTCTTTAGTAAAAGTCAGTATTTTTTTAATTTTTATTCTTTTGATTTATTTTTTCGCTTAAGTTTCATTTTTTCTGATATATATAATAATTATATTTAAACTTTTGCATTTAAATTCCTCTAATTAAATTTTTTAAATATTATAAATTTTTTATATAAATGATTGTTTTTTCACAAAAACCGTATTAATATTATATTAAACCTAACTTGTATAATCTAGTAAATTGTATTTAGGATAGGAGGGATTCTTAATTTGAAAAAATTCCAAAAATTAATTTTCATAAATTTAATACTTAGCTTTTCATATTATGCTATCAATAGTTTTGAAAGATTTTCTTTTATAAATGCATCTTTCATAATTGGAATGATTTATTTAACCTTTGGTGTATTCTTTTATGTAACCGAACAAGGTTTTTTTAATTTAACAATCTATGCATATAATAAAATTTCTAATCAACTCCGAAGAAGCAGGGGTATTTTATCTGAAAGCAATATCTCTATAGATGAATATATTTGTAAACGATATCAATTTTCTAATACTAGTTCACTTTTATCATCTGGTCTAATCATATCTGCCAGCACTTTATTCATAAGTTTTTTAATTTATTAATAATATTTTAAATAAAAAATATATATAAATATTTATATATATATTTTTTTAATATTGTTTTCAAAATTCTGGTATATTTTTATATTTATCAGAATTTATTTTTAAATAATACTATTTTATTCAAGGGGGTGTAGCGATGGGTCGCTATATATTAAAACGTCTTGCTCTTATGTTTATGACTCTACTAATCGTTGTTTCAGTTACATTTTTCTTGGTAAGGTTATTACCTGGAAGTCCATTTAATGACGAAAAATTAAATGAACAACAAATTGAAATGATTAACAAACAATACGGTCTTGATGCACCAGTTCCAGTTCAATATGTAAGATATATGAAAGGTGTATTTACAGGAGATTTAGGAAGATCTTTTAAGTATGATAACAAAAAAGTTGAAGATTTAATAAGTACTCGTTTAAAACCTTCAGCTATGTTAGGAGCTCAAGCTCTAGTTATCGGAAGTGTTGTTGGCTTAATCCTTGGAATAGTAGCAGCACTTAAGAAAAATACATTCTGGGATTATTTGGCTACAGTAATATCTGTTTTAGGAGTTTCAGTTCCATCATTTGTTTTAGCAGCACTTCTTCAATTATATTTAACACGAAAGTTTCAGATTTTCCCAGTTACATGGGGTATGCCTATAGGTTCAGATTTTAGATATTCTTGGACAGTATTACCATCTATAGCATTAGCAGTTTTCTCTATAGCAAATATAGCACGTTTTACTAGAACTGAACTGGTTGAAGTTCTAAATGCAGATTATATAGTTACTGCAAAATCTAAGGGATTGACTAAAGCAGCTGTAATAATAAAACATGCTTTAAGAAATGCTTTAATACCTGTTATAACTATGCTTGGACCTTTGACAGTTGGATTACTTACTGGATCTTTAGTTGTTGAAAAGGTATTTGCAGTTCCAGGTCTTGGAGATTTATTAGTGTCATCTATAACAACTAATGACTTGTTCTGTATATCAGGAGTTTCTATATTCTATAGTGCTTGTTATATAGCTGTAATTTTACTAGTTGATATACTTTATGGAATTATAGATCCTAGAATTCGTGTTGCGGGGGGGAAAGCTTAATGATGGATAAAGTTATAATAGATGGCAAAGAAGTTCAACTTACTGCTGATTTATTCGAAATTAGTCCAGCTGATATGACTCAACATGAAGCAATAACTAGACCTAGTTTAACATTTTGGCAGGATGCTAGAAAAAGATTATTTAGAAATAAAGGTGCTATTACAGGATTATTTATCCTTTTAATAATATGTTTTCTTACAGCGTTTGGTCCTATGTTTAATAAATATACTTATGATCAACAAAATTTAAGTCATGCTAAACTTCCTCCTAGGGTTCCAGTTTTATCTTCTCTAGGAATATTAGATGGAACTAAAAATGAAACTAGTTATGATGGTAAAGTTACAAAAGTAAATTCATATGAGAAAAAAGGTGTTGCAGATGATGTCAACTATTGGTTTGGTACAGATGATTTAGGTCGTGACTTATGGACTCGTACTTGGAGTGGAGCTAGAGTTTCTTTATTTATAGCTGTACTTGCTGCTTTATATGACCTTTTGATAGGTGTTACTTACGGTGGTGTTTCTGCTTATTATGGCGGTAAAGTAGATATGTATATGCAACGTTTCATAGAAATACTAACAGGTATTCCAAGTCTTGTTACTTTAACATTATTTATATTAGTCTTTGAACCAGGAGTATTATCTATGTCTCTTGCGATGGCTATATCCGGCTGGACTGGAATGTCTAGAATAGTACGTTCTCATGTACTTAGACTTAAAAATCAAGAATTCGTTTTAGCTTCTAGAACATTAGGAGCTCCTGATAAAAAAATAATAGTTAAACATTTATTCCCTAATATAATAGGTCCTGTAGTTGTTATGATGATGTTCTCATTACCATCTGCTATATTCTATGAAGCATTCCTTAGTTTTATAGGATTAGGACTACAACCTCCATACGCATCATTAGGTGTATTAATAAATGATGGATTTAAGCAATTACTAACAAATCCTTATATGATGGTTATTCCATCAATCGTAATTTGTTTATTAATATTTAGCTTAAACTTACTTGCAGATGGATTAAGGGATGCAGTTGACCCTAAAATGCGTAATCAATAGTTAGAAAGGGGATAAATTTTATGGAAAAAGAGAAATTATTAGAAGTTAAGAATTTGAAAGTTCACTTTAAAACTTTTGGGGGTGAAGTTCAAGCTGTAAGAAATGTTACATTTGATTTGCATAAAGGTGAAACTCTTGCTATAGTTGGTGAATCAGGATCTGGTAAATCAGTTGCTTGTAAAACTATTATGAGAATAATGTCTTCAAATGCACTTATAAAAGATGGAGAAATATTATTTAACGGAAAAGACTTAACTAAATTATCAGAAAAAGAGATGGAATCTATAAGGGGTAAAGATATCGCTATGATATTCCAAGATCCTATGACTTCACTTAACCCTACTACTACTATAGGTAAACAAATTGCAGAAGGAATAATAAAGCATCAAGGATTATCTAAAGATGAAGCTATGAAAAAAGCTATAGAACTTATCGATCTTGTTGGTATACCTTTCCCTGATAAAAGAGCAAAACAATATCCTCATCAATTCTCAGGAGGTATGCGACAACGTATAGTTATAGCTATAGCTCTAGCTTGCAATCCTAAAATACTTATAGCAGATGAACCAACTACTGCACTTGATGTTACTATCCAAGCACAAATATTAGAGTTAATAAAGGATATACAAAAGAAAACTGGAGTTGCTGTTATATTTATAACTCATGACCTTGGTGTTGTTGCTAATATGGCAGATAGAGTTGCTGTTATGTATGCTGGCAAAATAATAGAAGTTGGTACATCTGATGATGTTTTCTACAATCCACAACATCCATATACTTGGGGACTTCTAGCTTCTATGCCTAGCTTAGATATAGGTGAAAATGAATTATATAATATACCTGGTACACCACCAGATTTAATGAATCCACCTACTGGAGATGCGTTTGCACTACGTAACGTTAACGCACTTAAAATAGATTTTATTGCAGAACCTCCTATGTTTAAAGTTAGCGATACTCACACTGCTGCTACATGGTTATTACATCCATTAGCTCCTAAACTAGAAAGACCTGCAAACATAGGAAGAAAGAAGGTGTCTTCAAATGACTAAGAAAAAAATATTGGAAGTTAAAAATCTTAAGCAATACTTCCCTATTGATAAAAACAGTGTAGTCAAAGCTGTTGATGATATAAGTTTCCATATTTATGAAGGTGAAACTTTTGGCCTTGTTGGTGAATCTGGCTCTGGTAAATCTACTACTGGTAGAGCAATAATTAGATTGTATGACCCAACAGCTGGTGAAATAGTATTTGATGGCAAAAATATTTCAGCTAAGAAATTAGATAAGGATACTAAATCATTTGTGCATAAAAATATGCAAATGATATTCCAAGATCCAATGGCTTGTCTTAATCCACGTATGACTGTCATGGATATAATAGCTGAAGGTCTTGATATACATGGTCTTTGCAAAAATAAAGAAGAAAGAACACAAACTGTATATAAACTTTTAAGAACTGTTGGACTTGATGAACAACATGCAGGAAGATATCCTCATGAATTCTCTGGAGGTCAAAGACAACGTATCGGTATAGCTCGTTCATTAGCTATACAACCTAAATTCATAATAGCAGATGAGCCTATATCTGCACTTGATGTTTCTATACAAGCACAGGTTGTAAATTTACTTAGAAAATTACAAAAAGAAAAAGGATTAACATACTTATTTATAGCTCATGACCTTTCAATGGTTAAATATATAAGTGATCGTATAGGAGTTATGCATCGTGGTAAATTAGTTGAATTAACTACTTCAGAAGAATTATATGCTAATCCACTTCATCCATATACAAAATCATTATTATCAGCTATACCACTTCCTGACCCAGAACACGAAAGACATAGAGTTCGTATAAAATATGATCCTAGCATACATGATTATTCTGAGCATAAACCTAAGTGGTTAGAAATAAGACCTGATCATTTTATATTCGGTTCTGAACCAGAACTTGCACAATATGAAAAAGAATTATCTCAAAAAGAAGCTACAAGTAAATAAATTAAATAAAAAATGAGGCTGTCTTATGTCAACCTCATTTTTCTTGTGTAGTATTCTATTCAAAATATCTCTTTAAGAATAATCCTGTATATGACCCATCTACCTTAGATACTTCTTTAGGTGTTCCAGTTGCTACTATCTTTCCACCCTTATCTCCACCTTCTGGTCCAAGGTCTATTATATAATCACAAGTTTTTATTACATCTAAATTATGTTCTATTACAACTATAGTGTTGCCAGTATCTGCTAATCTTTGTAAAACATTTATTAATTTATCTACATCAGCCATATGAAGTCCTGTAGTAGGTTCATCTAGTATATATAAAGTTTTACCTGTAGGTCTTTTACTTAATTCTGAAGCAAGTTTTATTCTTTGAGCTTCTCCTCCTGATAATTGAGTTGAAGGTTGTCCTAATTTAATATAAGAAAGTCCAACATCCATAAGAGTTTCTAATTTTCTTTTTATTGCTGGTATATTTTCAAAGAATGCAAGAGCTTCTTCAACATTCATATCTAATACATCTGATATTGTCTTATCCTTGTACTTAACTTGTAAAGTCTCTCTATTGTATCTTTCTCCTTTACATACTTCACAAGGTACATAAACATCTGGAAGAAAATGCATTTCTATTTTTATTATTCCATCACCTTTACAAGCTTCACATCTTCCTCCTTTAACATTAAAACTAAATCTTCCTTTTTGATATCCTCTAGCCTTAGCTTCATTTGTTGATGCAAATAAATCTCTTATTAAATCAAATACTCCAGTATATGTTGCAGGATTTGAACGTGGTGTTCTTCCTATTGGACTTTGATCTATATTTATTATTTTATCTATATTCTCTATACCTTTAATTTCTTTATGTTTACCCGGTCTATCTCTTAATTTATTTATTTTAGTTGCTATCCCTTTATATAAAATATCATTTATTAAAGTACTCTTTCCTGATCCAGATACCCCAGTTATACAAGTGAATTTGCCTAATGGGAATTTAACATTTATATTTTTTAAATTGTTCTCTGTAGCCTTTACTATTTCTATAAAATTGCCATTACCTTCTCTTGTAGTCTCTGGAATTTGTATAACTTTTTTTCCACTTAAATACTGACCTGTTAATGAATTAGGATTTCTAAGTATCTCATCTAAAATTCCTTCTGCAACTATTTCTCCACCATGAACTCCAGCTCCTGGTCCTATATCTACAATATAATCCGCTTCTCTCATAGTATCTTCATCATGTTCAACAACTATAAGAGTATTTCCTATATCAGTTAAATGTCTTAATGTTTTGATTAACCTATCGTTGTCTCTTTGGTGAAGTCCTATACTTGGTTCATCTAATACATATAAAACTCCTACAAGTGCAGAACCTATTTGAGTAGCTAACCTAATACGCTGAGCTTCTCCTCCTGATAAAGTTCCTGCTTTTCTAGATAAGTTTAAATAATCTAGTCCAACATCTCTTAAGAATGATGCTCTACCTTTTATCTCTTTTAGTATCTCATGAGCTATAAACTTTTGCTTATCTGTTAAGTTTATATTTTCAATATAATCTATAAGTTCATTAACAGAGTAATCTGTTACCTCCATTATATTTTTATTATCTACTAATACAGAAAGAACTTCTTTTCTTAATCTATTCCCCCTACATTTAGGACAAGGTCTTTCTGCCATAAAGTCTTCTATCTTTTCTCTTGAGTATTCTGAATTTGTTTCTCTATATCTTCTTTCTAAATTTACTATTACTCCTTCAAATGGAGCCTTGTATAATCGAGTTCCACCGTACTTGGATTCATATACAAATTCAACCATTACATTATCATGTCCATAAAGTAATTCTTTTGCAAAATCTTCTGGTAAATCTTTAAATGGAGTAGATAAATCTACTTTAAATTTTTCTGCTAAACTTTTTACCATTTTACTATAATAAGTATCATCATTTGTACCTACTGATCCCCAAGCTGCAATAGCTCCTTGCTTTATAGATAATTCTTTATTTGGAATTACAAGATCTGGATCTACTTCCTTACTTTCTCCTAAACCATTACATGTTTCACAAGCTCCAAATGGACTGTTAAATGAGAACATTCTAGGTGATAATTCTTCTATACCTATACCATGTTCTGGACAAGCAAATTTAGTGGAATACATAACTTCTTCTCCGTCTATAATTTGAGCTATAACTAATCCATCAGACAACTTAACTGCCGTTTCAATAGAATCTGCTAATCTATTTTCTATACCATCTTTTATAACTATTCTATCTACCACAACTTCTATATTATGCTTTTGATTTTTATTTAAATCTATTTCATCTGTTACTTCGTAATTTTCTCCATCTACTCTAACTCTTACAAAACCTTCTTTTTTAATATTCTCTATAACTTTTTTATGAGTTCCCTTTTGTCCTCTTACTACAGGAGATAGTATTTGTAACTTAGTTCTTTCAGGAAACTCCATCATTTTATCTACTATTTCTTGTATAGTCATTTGGCTTATCTTTTTACCACATGTAGGACAATGTACTTCTCCTACTCTTGCAAATAATAATCTTAAATAATCATATATTTCAGTTACTGTACCTACTGTAGAACGTGGATTTTTTGATGTTGTTTTTTGATCTATTGATATAGCTGGTGATAAACCTTCTATATACTCTACATTAGGTTTTTCCATTTGTCCTAAGAATTGTCTTGCATATGCAGATAAACTTTCAACATATCTTCTTTGACCTTCTGCATATATAGTATCAAAAGCTAAAGATGACTTTCCAGATCCTGAAAGTCCAGTAAAAACTATAAATTTATCTCTTGGCAAAGTTAAATCTACATTTTTTAAGTTATGTTCTTTAGCTCCTTTTATTATAATTTTATCATTCATAGCTATGTTCCTTTCATAATGAAAATTATATCAATTAAGTCTTTTAATTTATTTTAATTTATCTTCTAATTCTTTTATCTTATCTCTTAACTGTGCTGCTCTTTCAAATTGAAGATTTTGAGCAGCTTCCATCATCTCAGCTTGAAGAGTTTCTATAGATTCTCTTATACTACTTTCATCATTTTCATTTATATCCCCATATATAGCTTCTTCGTCAGCAACTATCGTAGCTTCTATTGCATTTCTTATTCCTTTTTTGATAGTCTTTGGAACTATACCATGCTCTTCATTATAATGCATTTGTATTTCTCTTCTTCTCTTTGTTTCATCTATAGCACTTTGCATAGATCTAGTTATTTTATCTGCATACATTATAACTTTTCCATTTGCATTTCTTGCTGCTCTACCTATAGTTTGTATAAGTGATGTTTCTGATCTTAAGAATCCTTCTTTATCTGCATCTAATATAGCAACTAATGAAACTTCAGGAATATCTAACCCTTCCCTTAGTAAGTTTATACCCACTAAAACATCAAATTTACCTAATCTTAAATCCCTTATTATCTCTACTCTTTCTAGAGTATCAATATCAGAGTGAAGATATTTGACTTTAATACCTATCTCTTTAAGGTAATCACTTAAATCTTCACTCATTTTCTTAGTTAAAGTGGTTATAAGAACTCTTTCACCTTTTTCAATAACATTATTTATTTCTCCTACCAAGTCATCTATTTGATTATTTATTGGTCTGACTTCAATAATTGGGTCTAGCAATCCAGTAGGTCTTATAATTTGCTCAGCTATAGTAGTTGAATGTTCTATTTCATAAGGACCTGGAGTTGCTGTTACAAATAATATCTGATTTATATTTTCTTCAAATTCACTAAAGTTTAAAGGTCTATTATCATAAGCTGATGGTAATCTAAATCCATTATCAATAAGAGATGTTTTTCTTGATCTATCTCCAGCGTACATTCCTCTGATTTGAGGAACAGTTACATGAGATTCATCTATTATGATTAAATAATCATCTGGAAAGAAATCCATTAGTGTATATGGCTTATCTCCAGCTTTTCTTCCTGTTATATGTCTAGAGTAGTTTTCTATTCCTTGGCAAAAACCTATCTCTTTTAACATTTCTATATCATATCTAGTTCTTTGATCTATTCTTTGTGCTTCTATTAATTTATCATTATCTTTAAAATAATCTATTCTTTCTTTTAACTCTTCTTGTATATCTATAATAGCTTTATCTATTCTTTCTTGAGTTGTAACATAGTGAGATGCAGGGAATATCACTACATGATTTCTAATCCCAACTATCTTACCTGTTAGATAATCTATTTCTGTTATTCTGTCTATTTCATCACCAAAAAATTCTATTCTAATAGCCCTTTCATCAGTATTTGCTGGAAATATTTCTAAAATATCTCCTCTAACTCTAAAGGTTCCACGAGTAAAGTTAACATCATTTCTTTCATATTGTATCTCTATTAATCGTTTTATAATATCGTCCCTATCTTTTTCCATACCTGGTCTTAAAGAAACCATAAGCTCCTTATAATCTTGCGGATCCCCTAAACCATATATACATGACACAGAAGATATAATAATACAATCTCTTCTTTCTAATATAGCGGCAGTAGCAGAGTGTCTTAATTTATCTATTTCATCATTTATACTAGCATCCTTTTCTATATATGTATCACTGTGTGCTACATAAGCTTCTGGCTGATAATAATCATAATAACTTACAAAGTACTCTACTGCATTTTCTGGAAAGAATTCTTTAAACTCACTGTAAAGTTGAGCTGCTAAAGTTTTATTATGAGCAATTATTAATGTAGGTTTTTTAACTTGCTGTATAATATTAGCCATTGTAAATGTTTTTCCAGAACCTGTAACCCCAAGTAAAGTATTAAACTTTTCATCATTATTTATAGCTTTAACAATTTTATCTATAGCCTCTGGTTGATCACCCGTAGGCTTATAATCCGATTGAATTTTAAACTCCACAATATCCTCTCCTAACCGAACATTAGTTCATAATATAATATTAATTATATCATAGCTTTAACAATTTTATCACTCTATATTAATATTCTCTTTTTTAGAGTGTTTTAAATATTTTTTTATTTAAATTAAAAGTACCACTACATTCAGCAGTGGTACTTTTAATTTTTTATATTATTTTCTAAAGTTTTTTACTTTATTTAAAAGTTCAATATCTTCCTTTGTTGATGGATTATCTATAGTTAAATTATGAGGCATCTTTACTCCATTTTTATCAACACAAACAAAAGTTAAAAAGCCTTCGACGATTACTTCATCACTATCACTTCTATTAACTCTACCATAAACTGTTACACTTGTTTTTCCAGCATAAATTATTTTAGATTCTACTTTTATAATCTCGCCCTTTTTTATAGGTTTTTTAAAACTAACTTCATGAATCTTCAAGCATACCAAATTTTCTGGATGCTTATATTCATTGGCAACTGTTATAAAACAGCTTTCTACAAACCATTCTGACATTCTTCCTGCAAATAGAGTTCCATGATGATTTAAATCCTCATTCTTTACAAGTCTATATGTACCATAATATTTCATATAAATACCCCCTAGTATATTAATATAAATAATCCTTATACATTAGATACTATACATAAAAACTTCTATTAACAACATATTTAACATACTTTTAAAATATAAAAAAATAAGGCCTCCATGGGGGATAGAGACCTTTTAATAGGGGAGATTGAGTATTTATTTATACATATATTATATCCTGTGATATTTTTTTTATACATTTTTATAAAATTTTTAAATAAAAAAGATTACGTGGCTACGTCCTACTCTCCCAGGCGGCTTCCCACCAAGTACCATCGGCGCTAAAGAGCTTAACTTCTGTGTTCGGAATGGG
>NZ_BAAACP010000028.1:0-18693 GCF_039521565.1 Paraclostridium tenue | reverse complement strand
TTTAGTTTATATTCCTAATTTATCAATATATAACTTAACAAAATTAATATTTTTATATCTCTCCATTAATTTAATTATTTTTTATATAAGATTTATAATATTTTAAATTTATATTTTCATTTTTACTTAATAGTGCACTTAATGTTGGTTCTGAAACTATAACCGTATCTATTTTACCTGCTACAATAATACAATATATTAATTTTATTAATTCAGTAATTTCCTATAAATTTTAATAATTATAATTCTAACAAATAAAAATAAAAAAAGTTAACTCATAAGTAATTAATAAATTACCTTGAGTTAACTTTTTTATATAAATGGATTATAAAATCTGTTTCCATTTTTAAATGTTATATATAAAGATCCTATCAAGATTAATATAGCTAAAATTATAGCTATATAATCACTTAATTTAAATTTTCTTGAATTATACCAAGTACGTTTTCTTTTATTTCCAAATCCTCTAAGTTCCATAGCACAACTTATAACTTCTATCCTCTCTAAACTTGAAAATATTAAAGGCATAAGTATAGATGAAATATTTTTAAGACGTTTACTTAGTTTTTCTTTTCTAGACATATCTATACCTCTAGCTTGCTGTGCATAAGATATATCATGATAATCTCTTTGTATATCAGGTATATATCTTAGAGCTATTGCTACTGAATATGCAATTTTATAATTTATACCTAGTTTATTTAATGATGCTGCAAATTCACTAGGGTCCGTAGTAACTATAAATAATAAGGCCATAGGTATTGTTGCTAATATCTTTAAGTTAAAGTTTAATTGATAAAATAACTGCTCTGTTGTTATAGTATATGGTCCTATTAATTTTAGTAAATCCGTTCTAGTTCCATAAATTTCAACACCTTGATAAGGTCCTAATATAAATATAGCAATATTATTTAATATCATAAAGAAAAAAATAAAGTATACAACAAATGCTACATCTTTGAATTTTATCCTTGATATTTTAAATATTATAAGGCTTAAAATTAACATACCTATAAGAACTCTTGTATCATAAGTTATCATAGATGACATAGACCAAGCTATAAAAAATATTAATTTTGTAGCACCTGTCAAATTATGGATAGGTGAATTTTCTTTTATATATGATAGCATTGTTGTTTTCATACTCTTCTAATCCTCCTATCATATTCAATAAATTTATTTACAAAATTTTGTGGATTATCTAATTCACACCTAACTGCTAATTCATAAATAGAAGTTTCTTTTAAATTAGCTTGTTTAATAACTTCACTATTTGTTAATATACTAGCTGAAGTATCATCATCTAACTTCTTTCCATCAGCTAAAACAATAGCTCTATTAGTATATTCAAGCATCAAATGCATATCGTGTGTAATCATTATTATAGTTACACCTTTTTTATTTAACTCAACTAAAAATTCCATTATTTCATTATAATGTCTAAAATCTTGTCCAGCTGTTGGCTCATCAAGAATTATTATTTCCGGATTTAATACTAAAATAGAAGCTATTGTAACACGTTTTTTCTGACCATAACTAAGTGCTGATATTGGCCAATTACGATACTCATATAATCCACATATTTTTAATGTTTCATATACTCTTTCTTTTATATCCTCATCTTTGAAACCTCTAAATTTAAGACCTAATGCAACTTCGTCATATATCATAGTTTTGGATATCATTTGATTAGGATTTTGCATAACTATTCCAATTTTTTCCGCACGCTCTTTAATAGAATCATTAGTGATATCTCTATTATTTAAAATTATTTCTCCACTAGTTTGCTTATAAAAACCACAAATTAATTTAGATATAGTAGATTTACCTGCTCCATTTTTACCTACTATACTTACCATCTCACCTTTATTTATTTTAAATGATATATCATTTAAAATAGGTTTATCTTTTTCATATTTAAAAGATATATTTTTTAATTCTAGTAAAGTTTCGCTTTCCTTTTTAACTTTATCAACCTCACTATGATTATTCCATTTTTCAAGGCTTTCTTTACACTTACTTGTATCTATAGTATTTATATGTCCAGGTTTTATATCTGGAGTTATATTCACACCTGCATACTTAAGAGCTGTAATATAAAGTGGTTCACGAATACCACTTTTCTTTAATACATCAGATGAAATCAATTCGTCTGCACTCATGTCAGCAATTATCATACCTTCATCCATAACTATTATTCTATCAACATCACAATGAAGAACATCCTCTAATCTATGCTCTATTATAATTATTGTTTTATCAGTTTCATGTTTTATCTTATCTATAAGTTTTATAGCATTTTTACCTGTTGCCGGGTCTAAACTCGCTAGAGGTTCATCAAATAATAATATATCGACATCATCTACTGTAACTCCAGCTAAAGTAACTCTTTGTTTTTGCCCTCCAGATAAACTATATGGAGATGAATCTAGTTGTTTATCTATACCAACTAATTTTGACACTTTTTTCACCATAGATTTCATCTTACTTTGAGGCGTACAATCATTTTCTAATTTAAAAGCTATATCTTCCGCTACCGTTAAACCTATAAATTGACTATCAGGGTCTTGAAGTACTGTTCCTACCATCTTTGATATCTCAAAGATACCCATATCTTTTGCTTCTTTTTCCATTATTTTTAAGCTACCCGTACTAGTTCCTTGATAGTAAAAAGGTGTAAGTCCATTTATACAATGAGCTAAAGTACTTTTACCAGAACCCGACGGACCTACTATTAATACTTTCTCACCTTCGTATATTGTAAGATTTATATTTTTTAAAGTAGGTTTAGCTTGAACTCTATATTTAAAAGTAAAATCTTTAAATTCTATTATTTTCTTTTTCATACGAATCTCCTTTTATAGTTCTCTATCTAAACTACCCGTTGGTATCTTAGTTTTTGCATAGCTCTTTATTATAATAGTTCCTAAAACTGCTACTGTTAGTATATTTCCAATTCCACCCAAAATACCTTGTAAATATACCTTAGATGCAGGTTCTGCATAAATTAATATATCTAGTGTTGGTGCTACTACAAACCATGCTAGTGCATTTGCAATAATTTGAGTAATATTAAATATTATTATTTCCTTTTTATTAAATTCGCCTCCACTAATATTAATTTTCTTATATATAAGACCTATTACTAATCCAACTACAGCTGATGCTATAACCCAACTAAACCATGGTGATCCGTAAAATATAGCATCTTTTAAACAATGTCCTATAAAACCTATTAAAAAACCTGCAAGTGGACCATACATAAGTGCCATTAAAGCTAAAAATGCATATGCAGTTTCTATATTTGTATTTGGTATTCCTGTTGGTATAGAACCAAAACGCCCTAATATCATAAATACCGCCGATCCAATTCCTATAGCAACTATTGTTTTTATGGTAAGCTTATTTCCCATTCAATCAACCTCCTTTTCTATTAAGATTTTATATTTCTATAGATTTAAGTTGAAATTTTATACTTGTTTACATAGTATAATATTCTCTATATTTTTTTATTTTTTCATTTTTAGTCATAATTTTTATTATAAGTAATGTATCAAAAAATGTCAATTTTCAACTCTTTAAGTTGAATATAAGAAAACTTTTTCAATTATATTTTAAATATATTATACTCAATTTTATATAAATAAAAGCCTGTTTGATTAAACAGGCTTTTATATCTATCTTTTCTTTCTTCTTTGTTTGTTTGAATTATTATTTCTATCATTTCTAGATTTATTATCTCTATTGTTTTTAGTTCCACGTTTACCTTTATTATCATTTCTGTTATTTTTTCTACCTGAAGATTTTGTTGAAGAAGATTTTTCTTTATTGTAGTGATTATTTCTAGAATATTCTCCTTTAGGCTTTATTAAGCATTTTGGTCCAAATCCTATTAAATCTTCTCTTCCTGCTTCAACTAAAGCTGCATGAACTAATTCATAATTTCTTGGAGCTCTATATTGAAGTAATGCTCTTTGCATAGCTTTTTCATGTTTAGATTTTGGAACGTATACAGGTTCCATAGTTAATGGATCTAATCCTGTATAAAACATTGTAGTTGATAATGTTCCAGGTGTTGGATAGAAGTCTTGCACTTGTTCTGGCTGATACTTAGTATCTCTTAAATACTCTGCAAGTTCTATAGCTGAATTTAATGTTGAGCCTGGATGTGAAGACATTAAATACGGTATAATGTATTGCTTCTTACCAGCTCTTTCACTTAATCTAAAAAACTTTTCTCTAAATTTATCATAAGTATTTCCTGCTGGCTTTTGCATATATTGTAATACTTCTTCTGCTATATGTTCTGGAGCAACTTTTAACTGTCCACTTACATGATGTTCAACAAGTTCTTTAAAGAATTTATCATTTTTATCTGCCATTACATAATCATATCTAATACCTGAACGTACAAACACCTTTTTAACTTTAGGTAAACTTCTTACCTTTCTAAGAAGCTCTAAAAAGTCAGTATGATCCACTTTTAAGTTTTTACATGGCTTTGGATGTAAACACTGCTTATTTTTACAAGCACCTTTAGTTATTTGTTTTTCACAAGCAGCATCTCTAAAGTTTGCTGTAGGTCCACCTACGTCATGTATATATCCTTTAAAGTCTTCTAATTCTGTAATATATTTAGCTTCTTCTAATATAGATTCATGACTTCTACTTTGCACAGCTCTTCCTTGATGGAATGTTATTGCACAAAATGAACAACTACCAAAACATCCTCTTGAACTAACTATTCCAAATTTAACTTCCTCTATTGCTGGTATTCCACCCATAGCTTTATACATTGGATGATAATCCTTAGCATAAGGAAGTGCGTAAACTGCATCTAATTCTTCTCTATTTAGTGGTGGTTCCGGTTTATTTTGAACTAAATACTTATCTCCATGTCTTTGTATTATAACTTTTCCTCTGTATGGATCTTGTTCATCATATTGTATTTTAAATGCCTTAGCATAAAGTTCTTTATTTGAAGAAACTTCTTTAAATGATGGTATTTCTACATAATCATCATATATTTCATCCTTACTATCTGCAACATAACAAGTCCCATTTACATGTCTTATATACTTTGGTTCAAAACCATCATTTAATGCATTAGCTACTTCTACAATTTGTCTTTCACTCATACCATAAACTAATAAATCTGCTTGACTATCTAAAAGTATAGATTTTCTTACTCTATCACTCCAATAATCATAATGTGCAAATCTTCTTAAACTAGCTTCTAAACCACCTATTATTATTTTTGCATCTTTATATGCTTCTCTTATTTTATTACAATAAACTATAACTGCTCTATCTGGTCTAAGACCCATCTTAGCTCCCGGTGAGTATAAATCCTTATCTCTTCTTTTTTTACTTACTGAGTAGTGGTTAACCATAGAGTCCATATTTCCAGAGTTAACTAAAAATCCTAATCTTGGTTTTCCTAATTTCATAAAATCATCTGTACTTTTCCAATTTGGCTGTGCTATTATACCAACTTTGTATCCTGCATTTTCTAATACTCTAGATATTATAGCTGTTCCGAAACTATGATGGTCTACATACGCATCTCCTGTTACTAATACGAAATCTAATTGTTCCCATCCTCTATCAATCATATCTTGTTTACATACTGGTAAAAATTTATTTGTCATTTAATCACCTACTTATATGTCATATATATTTATTATTAACTATTTTGAATAAGTAAAATCAAATTTACTACTTAAGATTCTATTATACCACTAACTTACCTACTATTTATATGATTTTTTATTTCAAAAATAAAAAGTGCCAATCAATTTAATCGGCACTTAATTTATATACTTATCTTAACACAGTTTTTGTATCTATATCATGACTAGAGTTTTTATAAAGCTTATTAAATTTTAATAAATATAAATATACGCTTATCATCAATATACCTTTTATTATACTAGATATGCTTATACTCCACCAAACACCACTTAATCCTAATATTTCTGGTTTTGATAAAAAATATGCCATAGGTACTCTCGCTCCTGTTAATAAAGTCAATATGATTGATGGTATATAAGTTCTACCTATCCCCTTAAATGCTCCTGCTGTTATTATCTCTACACACATAAAAAGTTGTGAATACCCTAAAATTTTCAAATAACTAGCACCTTCTTTTATAGCATCAGCTTCATTTATAAATATAGTAAATATTTGTTTACCAGCAAATATCAAAATTGAAGTTGTTATTATTCCTAAAATAGTTGCAATACCTAAAGTTATCTTAAATCCTTTATTTATCCTGTCATATTTAGTTGCTCCATAGTTTTGCCCTACAAAACTACTTAGTGCCACAGCAATTCCATCAGCAGTCATCCATGATATAGCCTCTATTTGAGATCCTACTTTTTGTGCAGCTATAGCTACTGGTCCCCATGACGCTACTATTACTCCAAGTAACATTGAGAATATAGTAAACATACCACTTTGTATAGCTACAGGCATACCTAATTTACATAATGATTTATAATAGTCTAAACTTATCTTTCTAAAAAATTTCATTTTAAAATACTCATTATTTCTTTTTATAATCATAATTATAAAGCACATTGTAACTATAAATTGTGAAAATACCGTTGCTATCGCTGCCCCTTCTACTCCAAGCTTTGGAATAGGGCCTAATCCAAGTATAAGTAGTGGATCTAGTACTATATTAGTTATAAGTCCTATTGTATTTATTCTAAATGGATCTTTACTATTACCCATACCGTTAAATATAGCTGTAAATATAGGATTTATAAAATAAAATATCATTCCTAATGCAACTATAACCAAATATTTTTTAGACATTGATATAACATTTGCATCTCCCAAGTTAAAAAACCCTATTAAATTATCTTTAAATATTAATAGTACTAATGTATATACTAAAGATAATATGATATTTACCTCTATAGCAGCCTTTATATAAGATTTAGTTTCCTTTATATCATTTTTCCCCATACTTTGTGCTACTTGAACTTCTCCGCCTACCCTAGATATAGCAACAAATGCCATTGCTAACCATGGAAAGAAACCAGCTGTACCAACAGCTGCTACAGCACTACTGCCTGCTTTTCCTACCCATATCATATCCACCATATTATAGGCCATTTGTATAAATGATGTTCCCATTATAGGAAGTGCTAGTTTTACTAGTTTATCTATTATTTTTCCTTCTGTTAAATCTATTCTTCCCTGCAAATTTATCACCTCTTTTTTATAAAATTTTCTGAATTTACTTATTCACTACATTAATAATAGCTATACCTTATAAATATTTCTATAAATATTTACGATTTTAATAATTTAAAGATTCAAATAATTTTTAATAACTTTTCCTTAAAAATAGGTATGACCTAAATGACTTAAATCATCTAAATCATACCTTAAATTTTTATAAAGATTTATATAATTTCTCTAGCCTGTTATTTATAGATTTGTACTCACTAACCATTTCATTTAGATGTTGAAAAATACCTTTATCTAACTTCTCATTTTTATACGAATTGATTAAATTACTTCCACCTTTTATACCCATATCTATAGCATTTATTGCATGGTCTATAACTTCTTTATCATTATCTATAAAAATATCTTTTAATTTTTCAAACATGCTTGCCATTTCTCCAGCTACTCCTAATGAATTACTAGGTTCTCCTCCAAGTTTTTTTATATAAGAGCTTACTTTTTCATCTTGCTCTCTAAATATAAACATAATTCTTGTTAATTCATTTTTTATATCTTGACTTTTAGCTTTGTCTTGATAAACTCTAAATGAGTCTGCGCCCATATGAATTCCTCTTAAAAATTTATTTAATTCTTTTATTAGTTCATCATGTTTATCCATTTTATCACCTCATCATTAGTTTCCTTATAAACAGTTAGTTTATTCATATATTCTAAAATATATTGTTTACAAATTTTCTAGATCTATTTATCATAAATTCCATAGTATTTAAAAATTCATCTACTTCTTCACATGTATTATATAATCCTAAACTTGCTCGAACCATACCAGCTGCTTTACAATCTCGTTTTAATAAATCTTGAGCTGCTTCATCTGTTATTCCTAGTAATCTTCTTACATAGGTATGCGCACAAAATGCTCCTTGTCTAACTGCTATTCCTCTAATATATGATAACTTATCTGCAACAGAATCAAAATTTATTCCATCTACATTAAACGGTATAACCCCTAATCTGTCTTTACAATTTAAATCTCCATATAAGATTACCCTATCTATATCATTAAGTCCTCTTATTAATTTATCTTTAAGAAGATCTTCATGTTCTTTTATTTTATCAAATCCTATTTCTTTTAATTTATTCATAGCTGTATATAATGCTACAACACCTAAATAGTTTGGAGTTCCTGCTTCAAATCTCTCTGGCGCATTACTCCAATAAATATCATAATCAAATACTAAATCTACAGCTCCTCCACCTTTTATAAATGGCTCTTTTTTTTCTAAATCTTCTTTAAGTCCAATAACTAATCCAGACCCATATGGTGCATACATTTTATGCCCAGATAAAGCTAAAAAATCTATAGAGTCATCATTTCCTGTTCCTTTCATATTTATCTCCCTGTGAGGTGCTAGTTGAGCTGCATCAACAATTATTTTAGCGCCATATTTATGAGCTATTTTAGCTATATAATTTATTGGGTTAACATGACCTGTAACATTTGATGCTCCCGTTACAGTTACAAATTTTACTGCTCCATTATGTTTAATTAGTTCTTCTTCTATATCTTCTATATTTAATCTTCCCTTTTCATCTACTTCAATATATATTAAATTTGCATTATATCTCCATGGAAGGTCATTTGCATGATGTTCCATTCTAGTTGTAATTACTTTATCATACTTACTATTTAATAATGTATTTGCAAGTAAATTTATACCTTCTGTAGTGTTTTTTGTAAATATAACTGTATATCTGTCATCATTGTCTAAATTAAAAAATGTTTTTACATAATCTCTACACTTTTCATATATCCTACTTGAATACTCAGATTTTGGACCCTTTCCTCTCCCTATAGAGCCATACATTTGCATATGCTTAAAGATTTCTTTATCTACACATTTAAAAGGAGGTGTCGTTGCACCATTATCAAAACATATAGGAGTAGCATACGCTCCATCTGATAATTTTATTGTTAAATCTACTCCATCAAACATGTGTCTATAATTAATTTCTTGTCTATACATTCCCTTCCCCCCATAAAAAATATATAAAATTAACAATTATACTTCTTATTTAATAGTATTCAAGTTTATAAATAATGTTCATTTTTAATATATCTACTAAATTACCATATTTTAAAATATAAACTATCTTCTCATATATTATGTATGGTCTTAAAATAGCAAATAAAAAAAGAGTATTTCTTTTTTATTTTGAAATACTCTTTTTAGTAAATTATTTTAAGTCTTTAAATTTTTCTTTAAATAATTCGCCTATAGACCCTAGAGAATCTTCTGTTTCTAAGAATTCAGAATAGTCTTCTTCTGGCTCTTTTGTAGCTTCTTTTAATGAAACTACCATTTTTTTATCTTTATTTTTTATATCTATTATCATAACATCTATTTCATCTCCAACGTTTACAACGTTAGATACTTTCATTACTCTATCTTCACTTAATTCAGATATTGGTAAGAAAGCTTCTACTCCAAGTTTAACTTCAACAAATGCTCCTCTTTCTATTAATTTTAATACCTTAACATTTATTATATCTCCAACTTGCATTTCTTCTTTTACAGAATTCCATGGGTCATTATTTATATCTTTTATAGCTAATCCTATTCTTTTGTTTTCTTTATCTACATTTATAACATATACATCTACTTCTTGACCTTCTTTAACAATGTCTTCAACAGAATTTATTCTATGCCAAGCTAATTCATTTATATGAGCTAAACCTTCTATTCCACCTAAATCTATAAATGCTCCATAACTCATTATCTTACTTACTTTACCAGTTCTTTTTTGACCTACTTCAAGTGAGTTAAATAAATCTTCTTTAGCTTTTTTAACTCTAGCTCTTTCTGCTTCTTTTTCTGCTTTTATTCTAGCTCTTTTTTCTGCTTTTTCTGCATCTAATCTTTCTTGAGCTACCTCTCTATGAGATGCTACTATTCTGTTTCTTCTTAAATCCATTTCTAACATGTAAACTTCTAAATCACGACCAACATATGCAGCAGTATTGTTTACAAATTTTACATCTATTTGAGATAATGGTATAAATACAGTTTCTGTTTTATAGCTTGCAAATAATCCTTTTTCTATACTTCTTTCTACGTGCACTGTAAGTATAGTATGATTATCTAAAGCTTCTTTAAGTTCTTTTCTAGTAGCTTCTACAAAAGCTTTTTTTATTGATAAGTATATAACTCCATCTTTACGTTGTATCTTAGTTATTTCTCCACTTACTTCTTCGCCAATTTTATATTTATCTGATATCACCTCATCTTTAGCTAGTAAAAGTTCAGAGGCTGGTATAATTCCATCAAATCCATAATTTAATTCTATACGAATCTCATCATATAATACCTTAGTTATTTTTCCAATTATTATCTGACCAACTTTTAGATTACTCATTTCTTTTTCTTGTTGTTCTAAAAGTTCTTGCATAGTTTGATTGTTATCCATTAAATTTCATTCCTTCCTATGTAAACGTTTATAATTTCATATATTTACCTATTATTATATCACTAACATTTAATTCTTTATATTATTAATTAATTTACTTTGTAAAAAATATTTCTTTTATGTATTCTTCGCTATAATTCACCACTAAATTTCCTGGGAAATCTACTTCTTTTAATATTCTTTCACAATTTTCAAATGCTCCAACTTGATAATAAATATGAGCATCACTTCCTAATATAACTTTGACATTATATTTTTTACATAAATTTAATAATTCTTGTGCATTTTGAGTAGCTCCAACCCTAAAACTATTAGGTCTTAATGATGAATTATTTATTTCTAATAATGTATTAGTTTCTTTAGCTTTTTTTACAACTTTTTCATAATCTACTGGATATCTACTATCATCCAGATGCCCTATTATTTTAACTTCTTCATTTTCCATAGCACATAAAACAGCTTTGGTATTTTCTTCTTTACTTCCAGGAGATATGCAAGGTGGATGTAAGCTAGCTATTACATAATCTAGATTTCCAACTACATCTTCTGGGATATCTAGATTTCCATCAAAATCCATTATATTTGCTTCTATTCCTTTTAACATCTTTATTCCATTTATTTCTTCCTTTATAACTCCTAAATTCCCAAAGTAGAAAGGATGTGTACTCCCTGGCATCTCTGGAGCATGATCTGAAACACCTAAATATTTTAATCCTTTTTCTTTTGCTTCATCTATGTTTTCTTTTAATGTACTATATGCATGTCCACTAGCTATAGTATGACAATGTAAATCTATAATTGGTTTCATATTTAAGCCTCCTATTTATAGTTTATATTTTTAATTATATAATAATTAATTTCTTTTTATCAAAATTTTATTTAGTACTAATATACAAAATAAGCTATCATAATGAGCAAAAACTACTTATTATGATAGCTTATATAAATGTTTTTATTCTTCAGCTTTAGTTTTAGCTATTTCCACATTTACTTGACCTAAATGATTAACTGATAATGTCTTTTTATAAAATACACTAAAGCATACTACAGTAGTAATAGCAGCTAACACGTCTGCAACAGGCTCTGCCATTAATACTCCTTGTAATTTATTTTCAATAAACATAGGTAATATAAATATTAATGGTATTAATAATATTATTTTTCTAAGTAATGCTAATATCATAGATATTTTTGCTTGACCTAATGCAAGGAATGTTTGTTGGCAAGCAATCTGAGCTCCAAACATGAATATTCCAGCAAAATAAATTCTCATACTCCATGCTGTTATTGACACAAGTTCTGGATTACTATTAAATATAGATACATAAATTTGTGGAAATGCAATTATACTTACACACATTATAGTTGCATAAGTAAAACAACATGTAATTAATAACTTAAATGTCTTTCTAACTCTATCTAGTTGCTCTGCTCCATAGTTAAAACTCATTATAGGTTGCGCACCTTGAGTTAATCCCATCATAGGTAAAAGTATTATTTGCATAACACTACTTATTATAGTCATAGCTCCTACTGCTAAATCTCCTCCATATTTTGCAAGACTATTATTCATAGTTATTATAACTAAACTTTCTGTAGCATTCATTATAAATGGCGATATACCTAAAAGTAATATAGGAATAACTACTTTAATACTTGGTACAATATATTTTTTCTTTATTTTTAGTACACTTTTTTTACCAACTAAGAATTTTAATACCCAAATAGCAGAAACAAATTGAGCTGTTATTGTAGCTAACGCAGCTCCTTTTACTCCCATATTTAATCCAAATATAAATATAGGATCTAGTATTATATTTATAATTGCACCTATCATAACTGTCATCATTCCAGTTTTAGCAAATCCTTGAGTATTTATAAATGGATTCATTCCTAATCCTATTTGTACAAATATAGTTCCTATAAGATAAATACCTATATAATCATTAGCATATCCTATCGTTTTATCACTTGCTCCAAATGCCCAAAGTATATCTTCTTTAAATATCAGAAACGATATTGTTAATACAAATGATATTATTAATAATGTAGAAAAACTATTAGTCATTATTTTTTCTGCACCATCATTATCTTTTTCTCCCATTTTTATAGCTGCTAATGGAGCTCCCCCCATACCAACTAAAGCGCTAAAAGCTGATACTATCATTATTATTGGAAAAGCTACTCCAACACCTGCCATAGCAATTTCTCCACTTGGAATTCTTCCTATAAAGATTCTATCAACTATATTGTATAATACATTCACTATCTGTGCTATTATAGCAGGTAGTGCCAATTGAAATAATAACTTTGAAACACTGCCTTTCCCCAAATCCGTAGCTTGCTTCGCCATATTAACCTCCTTATTAAAATACAATTAAATCATATGATAGCATATTTCTAAGTAAAATCAAACGTTTTAGTTTAAAATATTTTTCATTGTTAATAATTTATTCTAATAAATAATTTTTGTTACTATAAATAAGTTATAACTTATCAAACAATGATATAGTAGTGTACATTTCTTTTTCTCTATCTAATAAGTTTGAGATACTTACCCCTATCAATCGAATTTGTTTGTTCTTATCTTTGATTCTTTCTATTAAAATATTACTATTTCCTAATATATCTTCATATGTATATATAGGAGTTTTTAAAGTGTGTCTTTTAGTTGCTTGTTGAAAATCTTCATACTTAACTTTTACAGTTATTGTTTTTCCAGATTTATTAAGAGAGTTTAATCTCATATATACATCTTTTACAACTTCCTTTATATGCTCATTTAATTCATCTGAATCAAAATTCACATTAGAAATAAACGTAGTTTCTGCTCCTACTGATTTTCTTTCTCTACTAACCTTTACAGGTCTATGATCAATCCCCCTAGCAAAATTATACATATCATATCCTTTTTTCTTAAATATTGTTTCTAATTGGATTAAGTCCATATTTCTTAAATCATATCCATTGTTTACTCCCATCATTTTGAGAGTTTTTTCTGTGACCTTTCCAATACCAAAAAATTTTTTTATAGGTAATTTATCTATAAATTCTTGAGCCTTTTCAGGAGTTATAACCGTCAATCCATTTGGTTTTTGATAATCAGATGCTATTTTAGCTAAAAATTTATTATAAGAAACTCCAGCAGATGAAGTTATACCTATTTCTTTATATATCTCAGATTTAATTCTTTTTGCAATTACACTTGCATACTCTATTCCCTTTTTATTCTCAGTAACATCTAAGTATGCTTCATCTAAAGATAGTGGTTCTATAATGTCAGTATATCTTTTAAAAATTTCTCTTATTTCATATGAAAGCTTGTGATATACATCAAATCTAGGAGGGACGAATATAGCATGTGGACACCTTACATAAGCAATTTTAGATGGCATAGCTGAATGTATACCAAATTTCCTTGCTTCATATGAACAAGTAGCAACCACTCCTCTACTTTCAGGACTTCCTCCAACTATAACTGGCTTTCCTCTAAGTTCTTTGTTGTCTCTTTGTTCTACAGATGCATAAAAAGCATCCATATCTATATGAATTATCTTTCTATTGCTATACAATATATATTCTCCTTATCTATTTTTAATTAAAAAACCGTATTGCAAAATGCTTTACAATACGGTTATATACAATATTAATTTTGATATAAGTTAGCTGATGGATATTCTGGATCAGAAGTTGTATCCATACCTAATTTTCTAAATGTTTGCTCATCATTTACATTTAACATAGTTGTTGAATGGGCTTGAGCTCCTTTAAGCATAGGTAATTTTTCCATTGCAGCTTGAGCTGTTGGATTTGTTACAGCACATATACTTAATGCTGTTAATACTTCTTCACAGCTTAATGCAACATTTCTATTTCCTAAAGTATTGGCTTTTAAATTGATAATTGGTTCTAAAACAACTGGTGATATTAAATGCATATCATCATTTATATCAGCAAAATGCTTAACAGCATTTAATACAGCAGCAGCTGTTGCATTCATTGTTTCAGATGCTTTTCCTGTAAGTATAGTTCCATCACAAAGTTCTAATGCAACTACAGGACATATATCATTTGGTGTATTAGAAGCTTCTTTTAACTTAGCACTATATTCTCTAGCAGGCATTACTACTTTTCTATCTTCCGGCTTTAAGTTTAATTCTTCCATTATTAAATTCATTCTATCATAAGCACCTTTATCAACTTGTCCTTTTTTGTATTCACAAGCTGTTTTAAAGTATCTTCTTATTATCTCTTGTCTTGAAGCTTCTTGAACTACTTCATCATCTATTATACCATATCCAACTCTGTTAACTCCCATATCTGTTGGTGATTGATATACAGATTCTTTTCCTGTTATTTTTTCTATTATTTTCTTTAAAACAGGGAATAGTTCTAAGTCACGGTTGTAATTAACTGATTGTACTCCATATTTTTCAAGATGGAATGAATCTATCATGTTAACATCTTTTAAGTCAACTGTTGCAGCTTCATATGCTATATTTAAAGGATGCTTTAATGGAACATTCCATACTGGGAATGTTTCGAATTTAGAGTATCCAACTTCATTTCCTCTTTTATTTTCATGATATAATTGACTTAAACAAGTTCCTAATTTACCACTATTTGGTCCTGGTGCTGTTACAACTACTATAGGTTTAGTTGTTTCTATATATGGATTAGCTCCATATCCTTCATCACTTACTATAGTATCTACATCACTTGGATATCCTTTAGTTGGAGCATGTTTATATACTTTTATACCTCTACGCTCTAATTTATTTATAAAAACTGTTGTTGCAGGTTGTCCTTCATATCTTGTTATAACAACACTGTTAACATCAAGTTCATATGCTCTTAAATCATCTATAAGTCTTAAAACTTCCATATCATAAGTGATACCGAAATCTCCTCTTATTTTATTTCTTTCGATATCCCCCGCATAAACACATATTACAACTTCTAATTTATCTTTTAAGTTTTGTAATACTTTTATTTTTGCATTTTCATCAAATCCTGGTAAAACCCTCTTTGCATGAAGGTCAAACATTAACTTCCCACCAAATTCTAAGTATAACTTATCATAATTATTAACTCTCTCTAAAATATACTTAGATTGTTCTTCTAAATATTTCTTGTGGTCAAATCCTATCTTCATTGTAATTCCTCCTAGATAAAATATAAATTTAGTAGATATTTCTTCAAAAAATTAAAAATTAAATAAAAAAAGTAAATTTAAATAGATTAAGTCTATATTTACTATAACTAAAATTATAATATCATATATAACTATAACCCAATTTAAAGTAAAATAATATCATATATTTTTATATTTTTCTAGTACATTTTTAAAAATCTACATAAAAAAAAGCTAACTCATTGAGTTAGCGCAATCGAAATATCTACTAAATATTTAATCTATTTATCTTAGGACTTACTATTCTAAATCATTTGAAGAGTATTTGCAATATATTTTTTTAATTTCTATTTAAATTTTCAGTATATTTTTTCCAACTGAAATTAATACTATATCTATATGTTAGTTGGAGGTGTTTTTTTGATTAAATGTTTATCTATAAATTGTGTTTTTAATGTTTCTGGTTTATGTAGTGCATCTGTAGTTAATATAGAAGGTTTTGATGCAAATATAACTCCAGAAACTTATTGCAAAACTTTCATAGACTCTTTAAATTCATCTAAAATAATAAATAGTACTATAGATAATACTGAAACTTCACCTAAAAATATAATATGCAGTGCATACAACTGTACATATAATTTTAGTGGTTCATGTAAATCATCTGATATACAAGTTAATTCTTTAAATAGTACTTGTGAAACATTTAAAAAAAGGTTTTATAATAATTATGAATATTAATTAAAGGCACCTAATTTGGGTGTCTTTAATACTTACAGTAACTAATTTGTCCCTTACTTAATAATATATACTAGTCATCTTATGTTAGGAGGGGATATATTGATAGAAGCTTTAATCTTAGTTTTATCTTTATGTATAGATACTTTTGTTGCTAGTATAGCTTATGGAACAGATAGAATAAAGATTCCATTTACTTCAAATATAGTAATTAATCTTGTATGTTCATTATTTTTAGGAATTTCATTATCTTTAGGGGGATTGTTCAAAGAATTTTTACCATCTACCGTAGCTTCTACTCTTAGTTTCTTTTTATTATTATCACTTGGGGTACTTAGGCTATTTGAATCTTTTTTTAAAACCTACATTCAAAAGTTTTCTAATATAGGATCTCCCTTAACTTTTAAATTATTTGATTTTAAGTTTGTGTTAGAAATATATGCCAGTGAAACTAAAGCTGATTATGATAAATCTAAAAGTCTTACCATAAAAGAAGCTATATACTTAGCTGTAGCTCTTTCTTTGGATAGTATAGCAGTTGGATTTGGTAGTAGCTTGATATCTATAAACTATTTTCAAGTTATAATGTTATCATTTTTCATAGGTGTAATGTCTTTGTTTCTTGGAGTATACTTTGGTAAAAAATTCATTGAGAAAATAGATATAAATCTTTCTTGGCTTTCTGGTTCTATGCTTATTTTACTAGCTATAATAAGATTTATATAACTCTTTTTTTATTACAACTTAAATTTAAACATATTGTATTTTTTAATATTATATATAATTATAAAATTATGTCAATAATTTATAATATAATTAGTATTAATGTGTTTATTATGATATTATTAATTAAGTTGTCAGTAATTAAATTAGCAATATTTGTGAGGTAAATAATATGAATTTTAAAGAATTAGGAATTAATGATAATACAATAAAAACCCTAAAAAAAATGGGAATAACAAATCCAACGCCTATACAAGAAGAAAGTATAAGTATAATAAAATCAGGTAAAGACGTAATAGCTGAAGCTCAAACAGGAACAGGAAAAACATTAGCATTTTTACTTCCTATATTTGAAAATTTATCATCTGAAGATAATCATATACAAGCTCTTATAATTTCACCAACTAGAGAGCTTGCAATACAAATAACCAAAGAAGCAGAAAAGCTTAGTGAAAATACTGATATTAACTTACTAGCTATGTATGGTGGTAAAGATATTGGTGCTCAGTTAAAAAAGTTAAAAAGAAATATACACTTAGTTATAGCTACTCCTGGTAGACTATTAGATCATATAGACAGAGAAACTGTAGATCTTAGTAAATTGAAAGTCTTAGTTTTAGATGAAGCAGACCAAATGTTATTTATGGGATTTAGAAATGAAGTTGAAACTATACTTAGATATACTTCTAAAAATCGTCAAATGTTATGCTTCTCTGCAACTATGGACTCTGCTGTAAAAAAATTAGCATATAAGTATATGAATAATCCAACAGTAATTAGTGTAGAAAAAGAAGAAATAACATTAACTAATATAAAACAAAATGTAGTTGAAACTACAGATAGAAAAAAACAAGATGCATTGTGTTCAGTATTAGATAAAGATAATCCATTCATGGGAATAATTTTCTGTAGAACCAAGGCTAGAGTTGATAAGTTAGAAGAAGTTCTTCATAGAAGAAAATATAACTGTGCTAAACTTCACAGTGATATAAAACAATCCCATAGAGAAAGAATTATGAAATCATTTAGAAATGCAGATATACAATACTTAATAGCAACAGATGTTGCATCTAGAGGTTTAGATATAAGTGGAGTATCTCATGTATATAACTACGACATTCCTGAAAATGCAGAAACATATATCCATAGAATCGGAAGAACAGGAAGAGCTGGAGAAGAAGGGTACACGTGCATGTTTGTAGACCCAAAAGACTACAATACATTAAAAGAAATAGAAGATGCTATTGAAATGGAGATTCCAAGAAGAGAAGTATAAAAAAGAAGTGCAAAAGCACTTCTTTTTTTTATTCTAATAAAAAAAGATTACGTGACTACGTCCTACTCTCCCAGGCGGCTTCCCACCAAGTACCATCGGCGCTAAAGAGCTTAACTTCTGTGTTCGGAATGGGAACAGGTGTATCCTCTTTGCT
>NZ_BAAACP010000027.1:0-18714 GCF_039521565.1 Paraclostridium tenue | reverse complement strand
CTGTTCCCATTCCGAACACAGAAGTTAAGCTCTTTAGCGCCGATGGTACTTGGTGGGAAGCCGCCTGGGAGAGTAGGACGTAGCCGCGTAATCTTTTTTATTTTCAAGATAGTTCTAATTATTGTTTTTTAATAATAGTTAGAACTATTTTTATTTTGCTGTAATTTATTAATTTGATATAACTTCTAACTAATGTTTCACGTTAAACAATGAAGAGTTTATAAATTAGGTATTAACATTTTTAAAATAATCGTACATAAAGCCTTATATTAATTGCATATAAATTATTAAAATGATATGAGGTAGGTGCTTAAATATGAAGGTATATAATAGTAACATGTTAAGGAGTGTAGCTATATTAGGTCATAGTGGTTGTGGAAAGACAAACTTAATTGATGCAATGTCTTATACTTCTAAAACTACAAATAAAATGCCTAAATTAACTGATAAGGTTAATATGACATATAGCATGAATTTAGTTCCTATAGAATTCAAAGATTACAAGTTTAATTTATTAGACACTCCAGGTTACTCTGATTTTACAGGTGATGTTATATCAGCAATAAGTGCAAGTGATGCAGCTATAATTGTAATTGATGCTACTACTAGTATTCAAGTAGGAACAGAGAAATCTTTAGAACTTACCGAAAAATCTATACCTAAACTTATATTTATTAATAAGATAGATAGCGAAAAATCTATATATAAAAATTTAATAGAAGAGTTAAGAGAAAAATATAGCAATAAGATAGTACCTATGTATATGCCAGTATATGAAGATAATAGATTTATAAAATTACATAACATATTTGAGGATATGTCAGATTTATGTAATGATTTTAAAATTGAAGCAGAAAGTATAAAAGAAAGTTTGATGGAACTAATAGCTGAATCAGATGATGAGTTATTAGAAAAGTATTTTAGTGGTGAAGAATTAACAAATGAAGATATACAAAAAGGTATAACATTAGGAGTACAAAATGGGGATATAATACCTGTTGTGTGCGGGTCAACGATAAATAACATAGGTACTGTAGAAATTTTAAATATTTTATCAAAATATTTAAAACCTAAATATATTGATGATAGTAAGAATTTAAAAGGTTCTATATTTAAAACTATAGTAGATCCTTTTATAGGCAAAATGTCGTATGTTAAGATTTTACAAGGCAAACTTAATAAAGATATGGACATTTACAATCTTAATAAGTCTATAAAAGAAAGAATTTACAATATATATACTATAAAAAATGGTGAGTTGATAGAATTAAAGACAGTAAATGCTGGGGATATTGTAATTATAACTAAAGTTAATTCTCTTCAGACAGGAGATAGTATATCAACAAATCAAAATGAAAAGGCAGATAATTTTATAAATCTTTCAAAACCGCAAATATATTTTGCAATACAACCTAAAAATAAAGGTGATGAAGATAAGATTAGTATTGTATTAAATAAAATAGCTGAAGAAGACCCAACTATAACTTGGAGTAGAAACGTAGAAACTAAACAAGTTTTAATTGGAGGGCAAGGTGAACTTCATATAAATATAGCTAAATCTAAAATGAAAGAAAAATTTGGCCTAGATGTTGAATTAGATGATTTAAAAGTAGCATATAGAGAAACGATAAAAGGAAGTTCAGATGTTCAAGGAAAACATAAAAAACAATCTGGGGGTCATGGACAATACGGAGATGTTAAGATGAAATTTGAAAGATCACAAAAAGATTTCGAATTTGAAGAAGATATATTTGGAGGTTCCGTACCTAAGCAGTATATACCTGCAGTAGAAAAAGGAATAAGGGAATCTATGAATAAAGGTATACTTGCGGGATATCCGGTTACAAATATAAAAGTTACTCTTTATGATGGCTCTTACCATGATGTAGATTCATCGGAAATGGCATTTAAATTAGCAGCTAACATAGCCTTTAAAAAAGGTATGGAACAAGCTAGACCTATATTGTTAGAACCCATAATGAAATTAACAATAGTTGTTCCAGATGAATATATGGGCGATGTAATGGGTGATATAAATAAAAAGCGTGGAAGAATTTTAGGTATGGAACCAATTGAAAATGGAAAACAAATCATATATGCAAATGCACCTCAGGCAGAGACTTTTAAGTATGCTATAGATTTAAGAGCAATGACACAAGGAAGAGGTTACTTTGAAATGGAGTTAGATAAGTATGAAGAAGTACCTACACAAATAGCACAAAAAATAATATTGGGTGCAAATAATAAGTAAAAAATAAAGTTCTAGATATGTATCTAGAACTTTATTTTTTACTTATTTAATCTCAAAAAAACTAAACATAAAAATTAATACAATGAAACAATAAAAACTAGTAGCGCATATAGTATAAATATATATCTAATATTTTTAGGCAAGGGGGGACAATATTGTATTTTGATAAATTTACTAAAATAGCTCAAAAAGTAATAGATATATCTATAAAGTGTGCAAAAGATTTAGGTCATAGCGTTGTAGGAACTGAACATATATTACTAGGTCTAATTAAGGTTGAAGAGGGTACAGCTTCTAAGATTTTAATTAGATTAGGAATTGAATCAGAAGCAGTAAGTAAACAAATTGTAGATATATATGGAATAGGAATAAATGATAATACAGATGATATTTTCTTAAGTCCTAGAAGCAGAAGTATATTAGATAAATCAATTATTTTTGTTAATAAATCAAAAAGCAAACTGGTAGACACTGAACATATATTGTTAGCACTTTCACAAGAAGAAGATAGTCTAGCTATTAAGATATTAGAGAAAATAGGTATAGATAAACAACTATTAGATAAATTTATAAAAGAGTATATAGATATAGATAATAGTGTAGAATCAATAATAAATAAAATAGATAATGAAGAAAAGAAAAAAGATAAACCTAAAATACCTACATTAGAAAAGTATGCTATAAATTTAAATGATAATGCAAAAAATAATACAATTGACCCGTTAATTGGAAGAGAAAAAGAAATTCAAAGAATAATTCAAGTTTTAAGTAGAAGAACTAAGAATAATCCTGTAGTAATTGGAGATCCAGGAGTTGGTAAAACAGCAATAATTGAGGGATTAGCTATAAAAATAGAAGAAAAAGATGTACCAAAATCATTAGAAAATAAGATTATATATAACTTAGATATATCTGGAGTACTTGCAGGAGCTAAATATAGAGGTGAATTTGAAGAAAGAATAAAAAAGGTAATTGATGAGGCTATTAGTGTTAAAGAAATTATATTATTTATAGATGAAATACACACTATCGTAGGAGCTGGATCTACAGGAGAAAACCCTATGGATGCATCTAGTATACTGAAACCAGTGTTATCTAGAGGTGATATTCAGGTTATAGGGGCTACAACTATAGATGAGTATAGAAAAAATATAGAAAAAGATATAGCTTTAGAAAGAAGGTTACAACCAATAATGATTGAAGAACCAACAAAAGAAGATGCTATAAAAATATTAAATGGACTAAAGTATAAATATGAAAAACATCACAATGTAAAAATAACAGACGATGCAATAAAACAAGCTGTAGAATTATCAAGTAGATATATAACTGATAGACATTTACCTGATAAAGCTATAGATATTATAGATGAGTCTGCATCAAGAGTTAACGTAAATAAATTTAAATCGAAAAAAAGTAAAAGAATTGTTGATAGTAATACAATTTCAGAAGTAGTAGAATTATGGACTGGGATACCTATAAGTCAAATAGTTAAATCTGAAGGTGAAAAATTATTAAACTTAGAAGATATATTAAAAGAAAGAGTTATAGGCCAAAATGAGGCTATAAAGGTTATATCAAAAGCTATAAGAAGATCCAGATCAGGAATTAAAGATCCTAAAAAACCAATAGGTTCATTCTTATTCCTAGGACCAACTGGTGTAGGGAAAACTGAATTGTGTAAAGCCTTAGCTGAAAGCCATTTTGGAAATGAAGATAAAATAATTAGAATAGATATGTCAGAATACATGGAAAAGCATTCTATATCAAGATTAATAGGATCACCTCCAGGATATATAGGTCATGATGATGGAGGTCAGTTAACTGAAAGTGTAAGAAGTCATCCATATTCAGTAGTATTATTTGATGAGATAGAAAAAGCTCATGAGGATATATTTAATATATTATTACAAATACTAGATGAAGGAAGATTAACTGATTCTAAAGGAAGAACTGTAGATTTTAAAAACACTATAATAATAATGACATCAAACTTAGGAGCTACATCTATAATAAATCAAAGAAAAACAGGTTTTTCAATTGGAAATAATGAAAGTAAAATAAAAGAAGAAAATTATAGTGATATGAAAGAAAAAATAATGGAGGAAGTCAAAGTTAAATTTAAACCAGAATTTTTAAATAGAATAGATGATATAGTAGTATTTCATAAACTAAGTTTAGACAATTTATATGATATAGTAAAAATCATGACTAAAGATTTAATAAAAAGATTAAAAAAAATAGATATAGAGTTAGAGATAGAAGAAGCTGTGATAAGATTTATAGCTAAATATGGAATAGATTTGGAATATGGTGCTAGGCCATTAAAAAGAGTCATACAAAAAGAGTTAGAAGATAGTTTATCAGATAATATATTGAGTGAAAATATAAAAAAAGGTGATTATATTATTGCGAAGATAGTAAATGATAAAGTAGTATTTGAACCTAATTAAAAGAATAAATAATAAAGGAGCTTAAATAAGCTCCTTTATACTATAAATTTAACATATTAAGGATTATATATGTTAAAATTAATACTAGAATAAAAAAATTACATAAGGGTGAGTTTATAAATGGCGAAAATAAAAACTAAATATGTGTGTCAAGAATGTGGATATGAAAATAGTAAATGGCTAGGAAAATGTCCAGAGTGTAGTAAATGGAACACTTTTGTTGAAGAAATAGAAGAGAAACGCTCTAAGTCTAATAAAGAAGTATTTGTTATAGATAAATCATCATCTAGACCTTTAAATATAAATTCGATAGAAACGATAAAAGAACAAAGATTCTCAACTTGTATAAATGAATTAGATAGAGTTCTAGGTGGAGGAGTCGTTAAAGGATCTTTAGTATTAGTTGGAGGAGATCCAGGTATAGGAAAATCTACATTACTTATACAAGTTGCAAGTAATGTAGCAAATAGTGGGAAAAAAGTTTTATACATATCAGGGGAAGAATCTGCATCTCAAATAAAAATGAGGGCTCAAAGACTAGGAATACAGTCCGATAATTTATATATATTCGCTGAAAATAATTTAAGTATAATAGAAGCTCACTTAGAAAGTGTTAACCCAGACTTAATAATTGTTGATTCTATACAAACTGTTTTTAGCCCCGAGATTACATCTGCTCCAGGTACCGTAAGTCAGATAAAAGAAGGTACATCAAGATTTATGAAAATTTCTAAAAAAATGGGTATATCTACCTTTGTTGTTGGACATGTAACTAAGGAAGGATCACTGGCAGGACCTAAAGTTTTAGAGCATATGGTCGACACAGTCCTGTATTTTGAAGGAGAAAGATTTAATACATATAGATTAATAAGAGCTGTAAAAAATAGATTTGGATCTACAAATGAACTAGGAGTCTTTGAGATGAGAGAACTTGGATTAATAGAGTTAGAAAATCCATCAAAAATACTTATAGCTGAAAAACCAAAAGATGTTGCAGGATCAGTAATTATATCTACAGTTGAAGGTACCAGACCAATGCTATTAGAACTTCAAGCTTTAGTTTCACCAACTAGTTTTGGTATACCAAAAAGAACAGCAACAGGAGTAGATTATAATAGAGTATCTTTGCTTATGGCAGTTCTAGAAAAACGTGTTGGTATGCAAATACAAAATCAGGATGTATATATAAATGTTGTTGGAGGACTAAAAGTCAATGAACCATCTATAGACTTAGGAATTGTTATGTCTATAGCTTCTAGTTTTAGGAATATACCGATAGATGGAAATGTAGCTATAACTGGGGAAGTTGGACTAACAGGAGAAATAAGAGCTGTAAGTTTTATAGAAAAAAGGATATCAGAATGCAAAAAGTTAGGATTTACTAAAATTGTTATACCAAAGAGTAATTATGAAGCAGTCAAAGATGTAAAAGGTATAGAAATTTGTCCAGTGGATAGTGTAAGACAAGCTATAAATATAGTATTAGGGGGGAATAGATAATAATGGATGATTTTTTTAGTGGAAAAAAAGCAATTACCACATTAAAAATGATATCTCCTGGTACAAGTCTTAGAATAGGAATAGACCATGTATTAAAAGCTAAAACAGGAGGACTTATAGTTATAGCTGATAGTGATGAAGTTATGAAAATTGTAGATGGGGGCTTTAATATAAATGCAGATTACTCACCTGCATATTTATATGAGCTTGCAAAAATGGATGGAGCTATAGTATTAAGTGGAGATATAAAAAAGATATTATATGCAAATGCTCAGCTTATACCAGATTATTCGATTGAAACTGGAGAAACAGGAACTAGACATAGAACAGCTGAAAGAGTTGCTAAACAAACTGGTGGTATAGTAATTGCAATATCACAAAGAAGAAATGTAATAACTGTTTATCAAGGTGATAAAAAATATGTAATTGATGACATATCAAAGATTTTTACTAAAGCTAATCAAGCATTACAAACCTTAGAAAAATACAAATCAGTTTTAGACCAAGCTATCATAAGTTTAAATGCATTGGAATTTAAAGATTTGGTAACTTTATATGATGTTGTACTTGTAGTTCAAAAAATAGAAATGGTTATGAGAGTTACAAATATAATAGAAAAGTATATAGTAGAACTAGGTGTTGAAGGTATGCTTATAAGTATGCAGGTTGATGAACTAATGGGAACTACAAAAATAGATCAAAACCAAATACTAAAAGATTATCAAAGAAATGATATGACTTTAAGCGAATTTAAGAAAAAAATTATATCATTATCATCAGAAGAATTATTAGATTTAGCTAATATAGCTAAAATGATTGGATATACTGGATTCTCAGAAAGTATGGATATGCCAATAAGACCTAGAGGTTATAGAATTTTAAATAAAATACATAGATTACCTAGTACTATAATAGAAAACTTAGTGAATTATTTTGAAGACTTTCAAGATATACTTAATGCTTCAATAGAAGATTTAGATGATGTGGAGGGCATAGGAGAAATAAGAGCAAAGTATATAAAAAATGGACTCATAAAAATGCAAGAATTATCACTTATAGATAGACATATATAAAATATTGATATAAGTTTGTTCTTGAATATAATTAGTAGTTTGATTATAATAAGAAAATATTAAGGAAAAAATATAGGGGGTGAAAATTTGTTATCGAAGATAATAAGAGCAATAATAGGAATCTTAGGATTTGCAGTAGGTATGACAACATACATATCAGCAGCTCAAAATTTTCCTAAGCTGTCTTTTGGATCAGAACTATATACCTTTATAGTTTCTATAGTGGTTGGTTTAGTACTAGGGTTCATTTTCTACATGATGGGACCTTGGATTATGAATAGATCTAGGAAATTAGCTAAAGATATGGATAGGGAAATATCTAAATATCCTCAAACTGATATAATATTAGGGACTATAGGGTTAATAGTAGGGCTTGTTATAGCTTATTTAGTAAGTCAATTAATACTATCACTTAAGATACCTATAGTAGGTAATCTATTATCATTATTTACATATGTATTCTTAGGATATCTAGGAATCAGGGTTGCATTAAAGAGTAAAGATGACATATTTAATTTAAATAAACTAACGAAATTAACACCAATTAAAGATAAAAATATTAAAAAGGAAAAAAGTATACCACCTAAGGTTTTAGATACTAGTGTTATCATAGATGGTAGAATTGCAGAAATATGCCAAACTGGATTTATAGAAGGGAAAATTGTAATACCGACTTTTGTATTAGATGAGTTAAGACATATAGCAGATTCGTCTGATGATTTAAAGAGAGTTAGAGGTAGACGAGGTTTAGATATACTTAATATAATACAAAAAGAATTAAACATAGAAGTTGAAATAAGCAATAAAGACTTTGATGATATAGCAGAAGTTGATGCGAAATTATTAAAGTTAGCTGAAACACTTGGAGGTAAAGTTGTTACTAATGATTATAATTTAAATAAAGTAGCTCAAGTTCAAGGTGTTGAGGTCCTTAATATAAACGAATTAGCTAATGCAATTAAACCGGTAGCAATACCAGGTGAACATATGATAGTACAAGTTGTTAAAGAAGGGAAAGAATCAAATCAAGGAATTGCATACCTAGATGATGGTACTATGATTGTAGTTGATGGTGGAAAGAAATATATGGGAGAAACTATAAGAGTTTTAGTTACATCTGTATTACAAACACCAGCTGGAAGAATGATATTTGGAAAACCTAAAGTAGATTAAAAAAAAGTCTTCAGAAATTAAATCTGAAGGCTTTTTAATTTTAATAAATATTTATTTAAGTCCATATGTTAAAATATATATAAATTATTTTAGGTTACTAAGAGGTGATAATATGAATGGGGTTATAATTGTAGCTGCAGGAACTGGAAGTAGAATGAAAAAAGATATAAATAAACAGTTTATAAAGCTAAACGACAAGGAAATTATAGCGCATACTATAGATAAGTTTTACAATAATGATAATATAGATGATATAGTTGTAGTTATAAAAGAAGAAGAAGAGAAATACTTTATAGATAATGTTATAAATAAATATGGATTTGATGATATAAAAATTGCATATGGAGGAAATGAGAGACAAGATTCTGTTTATAATGGAATAAAGAAGCTTAATAATAACTGTGATGTAATTCTTGTTCATGATGGAGCAAGACCTTTTGTAACAGGAGATATAATAGAAAATTCTATAGAAGAAGCTAAAAAATATAATGCAGTTGTTGTAGGGGTTAAAGTTAAAGATACTATAAAAATAGTTAGTGAAGATGGAAGTATTATAGATACTCCAGACAGACGTTATTTATGGTCAGTACAAACTCCTCAAGTTTTTAAGTGCGATATTATAACAAAAGCGTATGAAGATGCATATAATAAAAATTATTACGGTACAGATGATGCAATGTTAGTAGAACGAATAGGATACAATGTTAAAATGGTAGAAGGTTCATATGATAATATAAAAATAACGACACCAGAAGATTTAAAATTTGGAGAACAAATATTAAAAAAATAAAAATTAACGGAGGATAATTATGAGAGTTGGAATGGGTTATGATGTTCATAAGTTAGTTGAAAATAGAAAGCTAATACTAGGTGGAGTAGAAATACCACATGAAAAAGGTTTATTAGGGCACTCTGATGCAGATGTATTACTTCATGCAATAATGGACTCTATATTAGGAGCATTAGCTCTTGGAGATATAGGTAAGCACTTCCCTGATACAGATGAAAAATATAAAGGTGCAGATAGTATGAAATTATTAGAATTTGTATATAATTTAATAAAAGAAAAAGGATATACTGTAGGAAATTTAGATGCTACGATAATAGCTCAAGCACCAAAGATGGCACCTCACATACAAACTATGAGGGCTAATATAGCAAAAGTATTAAATACAGATATAGACAATATAAATGTTAAAGCAACTACAGAAGAAGGACTTGGTTTCACAGGAAACAAAGAAGGTATATCAGCACAAAGTATATGTTTATTAGTTAAGATTGACAATATCAAATAATTACTATAAAATTATAATAAATAAATTTTAAAATTAAAAAGCCAAGAAGAGAAATAGTAAAAAATAGAGTTTTTTACAGAGAAGAAGTATTAGGTGAGAGCTTCTAAAAATAAGTTTTTGAACCAATCTCAGAGCTTAAGGACGGTAAAAAGTTCTTACGGTAAGGACCGTTATATCCTACAAAGAGAATCAATATAAAAAGTATATTGATTAACTAGAGTGGTACCGCGGAAATATAACCTTTCGTCTCTATTATAGAGATGAAAGGTTTTTTTATTATAAAAATAGGAGGAACAATATTATGAAAATGTCAAAGATGTTTATGCCTACTTTAAGAGAGGTTCCAGCAGATGCAGAAATAACAAGTCATCAATTAATGATGAGAGCTGGTATGATAAAGAAAATGTCATCAGGGGTATATAATCAATTACCTATGGGAATAAGAGTTTTCAAAAAAATAGAAAACATAATAAGAGAAGAGTTAAATAAAAAAGGATGTCAAGAAATATTATGCTCAGCATTAATCCCAGCTGAATTATGGCAAGAGTCTGGAAGATGGGATGTAATGGGAGCAGAAATGTTTAGATTAAAAGACAGAAATAATAGAGATTACTGCTTAGGACCAACACATGAGGAAGTTTTCACAGATATAATAAGACAAGATGTTACATCATATAAGCAATTACCTTTAAACCTATATCAAATACAAACCAAATATAGAGATGAAAGAAGACCAAGATTTGGAGTTATGAGAACTAAATCTTTCACAATGAAGGATGCATACAGCTTTGACGTTGATGAAGCAGGATTAGACAAGTCATATCAAGATATGTATGATGCATATACAGAAATATTTAGAAGATGTGACTTAGAGAACAGCCCTGTTCAAGCTGATTCAGGAGCTATAGGTGGATCTACTTCAGCAGAATTTATGGTTAAATCTCCTGTTGGAGAAGATGAAATAGTATTCTGTAGTGGATGTGATTATGCAGCTAATATAGAAAAAGCTCATTCAGTGAATGATTTAAAAGCTAAAGAAGAAATGAGAGAATTAGAGCCAGTTCACACTCCAGGAGTAACTACTATAGAACAATTATGCGAATTCTTTAACACTACAGCAGATACTTTCGCTAAAACTTTAATATATGAAGCTGACGGAAAAACAGTTGTTGTTTTAGTAAGAGGAGACAGAGATGTTAACGAAGTTAAAGTAGCTAATGCTATAGGTGAAGTTATAGAATTTGACTTAGCTAGAGAAGAAGTTGTAAAAGAGTTAACTAATGCAGAAGTTGGATTTGCAGGACCTATAGGAATGAAAGCTGACTATATATTCATAGACAAAGAAGTAGCAGAACAAAGCAATATCGGTGTAGGTGGAAATAAAACAGACTATCATATAAGAAATGCTAACTTTGGTAGAGACTTTGATGGTGTAGTTGGAGATTTCAGAAATGTACAAGAAGGAGATAAGTGTACATGTTGTGGGGCTCCACTTGAAATAGCTAGAGGGGTTGAAGTTGGTCATATATTCAAATTAGGAACTAAGTATTCTGAAACTATGGGTGCAAACTTCATAGACAAAGACGGAAAAAGCAAGCCAATAGTTATGGGATGTTATGGTATAGGAGTTGAAAGAACTGCTGCAGCTGTAATAGAACAACATAACGATGAAAATGGTATAATATGGCCTTTAGCTATAGCTCCATATCATGTAGTTGTAGTTCCAGTAAATGTTAAGAAAGCAGAGCAAATGGAAGCTGCTGAAAAGATATACAATGAATTACTTTCTATGGGAGTAGAAGTATTACTAGATGATAGAGATGAAAGAGTTGGAGTTAAATTCAAAGATTCTGAATTAATAGGTATACCTATGAGAATTACAGTAGGTAAAGATATAACTGATGGAAAAGTAGAATTTAAATTAAGAAGTGAGTCAGAAAAAGAATTAATATCTTTAGATGAAATAGCTGACAAGGTGAAAGCTGAATTTGTAAAGAATGAAGTTAAATTAGGATAGTTTAAAACTTAGATAGTATATATAATCCACTAAATTATTAACATTTTTAATAAAATGTGGATATATATACTATTTAATTTTATATAAAATTTAATTTATCCACAGGAATAAATTTATAGTATTTATAAATATAATTGTGCAAAATTATATTATAAATATGGGATAAATTTGGTATTATAATAGATAGAACAAAACTTAGGAGGTAAGATTATGAGTGTTAGAGTAAGATTTGCTCCAAGTCCTACTGGATTTGTACATATAGGTAGTTTAAGAACGGCTTTATATAACTACTTATTTGCAAAGAGAATGGGTGGAGAGTACATATTAAGAGTTGAAGATACTGATAGAACAAGACTTGTTGATGGTGCAATAGAAAACATGTTAGAAGCTATGGCATGGGCTGGTGTTAACCATACAGAAGGTGTTATATTAGGTGAAAATAAAGAAGTAACTCAAGTTGGAGAATATGGACCATATATACAATCAGAAAGATTAGATATATACAAAGATTATATCCAACAATTACTAGATAGTGGAAAAGCATACTATTGCTTCTGTTCAAAAGAAAGATTAGATGAAGTAAGAGAAAAGCAAAAAGAAGCTGGAGAAACTCCAAAATATGATGGTCATTGTAGAAACTTATCAAAAGAAGAGGTTGAAGCTAAATTAGCTGCTGGTGAAGAATATGTAATAAGATTAAAATTACCAGAAAATCATGTGATAAAGTTCACTGATTTAGTAAGAGGAGAAACTGAATTTAATACTGATGAGTTAGATGATCAAGTATTAATAAAAACAGATGGGTTCCCTACATATCACTTTGCAGTTGTAGTGGACGACCATATGATGAAAATAACACATGTTATAAGAGGAGAAGAATGGATATCATCAACTCCAAAGCATGTATACTTATATGAAGCATTTGGATGGGAAGCTCCTACTTTTGTACACCTTCCAAACATACTTAATAAGGAAAAGAAAAAATTAAGTAAAAGACATGGAGATGTTGCAGTAGAAGACTTCAAGAGAAAAGGATACTTACCAGAAGGTCTAGTTAACTATGTTGCACTAGTTGGATGGTCACCAGAAGATAACCAAGAGTTATTCACAATGAAAGAATTAGAAGAGCATTTCTCAGTTGAAAGAGTGTCTAAGAGTGGTGGAGTATTTGATACAGATAAATTAAACTGGGTTAACCAACACTATATAAAAGAAGCTTCAGATGAGTATATAACAGATTTAGCTATACCATTTTTAATAGAAGCTGGATATATAACAGAAGAAGATGTTGCAAATAGATATGACTTTGTAAAAGGTATGGTTTCTGTTGTTAAAGAAAAATTACAATATGTAAAAGAAATAACAGATCATGTTAACATATTCTTTGGAGATGAAGTTAAATTAGAAACTGAAGAGTGTGCTGAATTCTTAAAATTAGAGCATATACCAACTTTAATAAATGCTTTAGAAGAAAAAATAACTGCTGCAGATGAAATAAGTGAAGAATTCTTTAAGGCTATGTTTAAAGAAATACAAAAAGAACATGGAATAAAAGGTAAAAACTTATTCATGGGAACAAGAGTTATATTAACAGGACAAATGCATGGTCCAGATTTACCAAAGGCAGCTGCTGTTATAGGTAAAGAAACTTGTTTAAATAGAATAAAATATGTAAAAGAAAATTTATTATAATTATAAAAACCCGTCTTAATAAAAGATGGGTTTTATTTATGTAAGTTTTTGAAGAAAGATTATGTGCATAAAAATAGAGGGATTTTATATATATAAACTTAATATATCTTAAATAGTTATATTTTAAATGTATATTTTTAGGAGGATTGTATGCGTATAGATATTAAAGAAATAAAGGGGGAGTTAAGTCAACTTTGTGAAGACTATATAAATATACTTAATAAGATGAAAGATGATAAAATTATCAATAAAGATTTATATCAAAAATGTGTATTAAATAAAATAGATTATTTAGAAATAACTAAAAAACTATAAAATATAAATAGTTTCTTTATGAATACAAGCGGGTATAATAGTAGTACTATTAATTAAAGAGAATATAAATTATAATAGATTATAATAGTTAGATTTAGAATATAAATAAAATAGTGAGGTGAATAGGATGAAGTTATACAATACGTTAACTAGAACAAAAGAAGAATTTGTTCCAATAGAAGAAGGAAAGGTAAAGATGTATGTTTGTGGACCTACAGTTTATAACTTTTTCCACATAGGAAATGCCAGACCATTTATAATATTTGATACATTTAGAAGATACTTAGAGTATAGAGGATATGATGTAACATATATTCAAAACTTTACAGATGTTGATGATAAAATAATAAAAAGAAGTAATGAAGAAGGAATAACTCCTGAACAAGTTGCTAATAAGTACATAGATGAATATTTCAAGGATGCAGATGGTTTAGGTATAAAAAGAGCTACAGTACATCCAAGAGTTACAGAAAATATAAATGAAATAATAGAATTCATAAAAGAGTTAGAAGAAAAAGGATATGCTTATGAAGTAAATGGAGAAGTATATTTTGATACTCAAAAATTTGAAGGGTATGGAAAACTTTCTAAGCAAAATCAAGAAGATTTAGAAGCTGGAGCTAGAATAGAAGTAAACTCTCAAAAAAGACATCCAATGGATTTCGTATTATGGAAACCAAGAAAAGAAGGAGAGCCAGGATGGGAAAGTCCATGGAGTGTAGGTAGACCAGGATGGCATATTGAATGTTCAGTAATGTCTAAGAGATATTTAGGAGATACTATAGATATACATGCTGGAGGACAAGATTTAGCATTCCCACATCATGAAAATGAAATAGCTCAAAGTGAAGCAAGAAGTGGAAAAACATTCTCTAATTACTGGATACATAATGGATATATAAATATAAATAATGAAAAAATGAGTAAGTCTAAAGGTAATTTCTTTACAGTAAGAGATATTGCTGACAAATATGATTTAGAAGTAGTAAGATTCTTTATGCTATCTGCTCATTATAGAAATCCAGTAAACTTTAGTGATGAAATGTTATCACAAGCAAAAGCAGGTCTTGAAAGACTATATAATACTAAAGAAAAATTAGAGTTTACTTTAAGTAATTTAAAAGATGAGAATATAAAAGAAAATGAAAAAGCTTTAGTTAAAGAATTAGATTCATACAGAGATAAATTTATAGATGCTATGGATGACGATATAAATACAGCAGATGCTATAAGTGCTATATTTGAATTAGCGAGATTTATAAATTCAAATGTAAGTGAAGAATCATCAATTGAATTTGCTAAAAAATGCTTATCAGAGTTTGAGGAATTAACTAATGTATTAAACATAGTTAATAAAAAACAAGATGAAGTTTTAGATGCAGATATAGAAAAATTAATACAAGATAGAACTGATGCAAAGAAAAATAAAAACTTTGCTTTAGCAGATGAAATAAGAAATAAATTATTAGATATGGGTATTGTTTTAGAAGATACTAGACAAGGAACTAAATGGAAAAGGGTGTAATAATGGAAAATATAAACTTAGCTACAGTATCACCATTAGTACTTGCTTATTTAGGAGATACTGTATATGAATCATATATAAGAGAGTATATTATAAATAAGAATGTAAATAAAAAAGTTAATGATTTACATAAGACAGCAATAAAGTATGTTAAAGCTAAGGCACAGGCTAATGTAATTCTTACTATAGAAGATTCCTTAACAGAAGAAGAACATAGGATATATAAAAGAGGTCGTAACCAAAAATCTCATACTACACCTAAAAATGCAGATATTATAGATTATAAAAATGCTACAGGATTTGAGGCTTTAATAGGGTACCTTCATATGAAGAAAGACTATAACAGACTTAAGGAAGTAATTCAAAAGGCAATTGAAATAACAGAAGAAAGTATGTAATTAAAAGGAGCTATCTCTAAGTGAGGATAGCTCTTTTTTACTGCCAAAGAATTCTATTTATTTGAGATACTACATTTTTAGACAAAATAAGGTATAATAATATAATAAACTATTAAGGAGGTATACTTATGAAAGTTAAAGTAATAGCACATACACCAGAACCAGAAAAGGTGATATCAATGGCTGCAAAGCTATGCTACTCATCAGTAGGGGTAGATGAAATAGAACAAAACTTAACAGACGAGAGTGTAGAAAAGTTTTTAAATATGTTAATAAATATAGGACATGAATCTCCGTTAGAACATGTTACATTTACATTTGCGGTAGAGGGGATATCTAGAAGTTGCTCTCATCAAATTGTTAGACATCGTATAGCAAGCTTTTCACAGCAAAGTCAAAGATATGTTAAACTTAATCAATTTGAATATATAGTTCCTCCTGAAATAGAACAAATAGAGGAAGCAAAAGCATTATTTATAGATGCTATGAATAAAGATCAAGAAGCTTATGATAAATTAGTAGATATCTTATTTGAGAAACATTATAATAATTTAGTAAAATGTGGGAAGAATGAGAAAGAAGCTAAAAGAAATGCAGAGAAAAAAGCAATAGAAGATGCAAGATACGTATTCCCTAATGCATGTGAGACGAAAATGGTATTTACTATGAATACTAGAAGTTTATATAACTTCTTTAACCATAGATGTTGTGAAAGAGCTCAATGGGAAATAAGAGATTTATCTATAGAAATGCTAAGACAGGTAAGAGAAATAGCACCTATATTATTTAAAAATATAGGACCTAAGTGCATAAAAGGACCTTGTCCAGAAGGAAAAATGACGTGTGGAAACATTACACAAGTAAGAGAAAAGTTTAATAATTTATAGGCGGTGAAGAGTTTGGCAAATATAGAAGGAAGAAATCCAGTTATAGAAGCTATAAAAAATGATAGAGAGATAGATAAGATAATGATAGCTAATGGAGCAAAGGAAGGCTCTATAAAAAAGATTATAGCTATGGCGAAAGAAAAAAATATTGTAATTCAATATGTAGACAGAAATAAATTAGATGAAATAAGTACAAGTCATTCACATCAAGGTGTAATAGCTAATGTAAGTGAATATAAATACTATGAACTAGATGAGTTAATTCAAAATGTAAAAGATAAAGGTGAAGACCCATTTTTTATAATATTAGATGAAATAACAGATCCTCATAACCTAGGGTCAATAATAAGAACTGCTGATGCTGTAGGGGCTCATGGAGTTATAATACCAAAGAGAAGATCAGTTCATATTACACCAACAGTAGCAAAAGCATCTGCTGGTGCAGTTGAATATGTTCCAGTATGCAAAGTAACCAATATTGTAAATACAATAAAAACATTAAAAGAACATGGTTTATGGATTGCAGCAGCGGATATGGATGGTCAAACATTCTATGAACAAAATTTAACAGGACCTATAGGTTTAGTAATAGGAAGTGAAGGATTTGGAATATCAAGATTAGTTAAAAAGAATTGTGACTTTACTGTTAAGATGCCTATGGTAGGAAATGTTACATCTTTAAATGCATCAGTAGCAGGAAGTATTCTTTTATATGAAATATTCAAACAAAGAATGGGTTCTAAATAGGTAATGAAAAGAAAAATTAACCATTATCTAATAATTGATGGATATAATATTATAAATGCATGGGGAGATTTAAAGAAAATTTCAGTAGATGATTTAGATGGAGCAAGAGAAAAGTTAATTGATATCATAATAGAATATGCTGAGTTTTCGGGACAAAAAGCTATAGTAGTTTTTGATGCATATAATGTTAAAAACTCTATGGAAAAAGTTGAGAAAAGAAAATATATAACTGTGGTTTACACAAAAGAACACCAAACAGCAGATAGCTATATTGAAAAGTTTATAACATCTTTATCTAAGTATGATGTTGTGAAAGTAGCTACAAATGATTATGCAGAACAACAAATAGTATTAGGAAAAGGTGCTAGCAGAGTATCTGCTAGAGAGCTTAAGTTGGATGTTGAAGAAGCTAAAACTAAGATTAAAAGTAAACAAGTAAACTCAGAACGAAAAATACAGAGAAATTGGTTAGAAGATAGGTTAGATAAAGAAACTTTGTCGAAACTTGAGAACATTCGTAGAAACCGTTGAAAATACTAAGTTTTATAAATTATAATATACCTATTAAGTTAAGTAATGGGGGGAGTAAAATGTTAGTAGCTAAAGAAAATGGTTTTGAATTTGTAAATAATTCTCAACAAGATGAATATGAGATAGTATTAAAAGCTAATAAAGGGGATACACTAGCACTAGAGTATATAATTACCAAATATAAAAACTTTGTTAAATCAAAGGCAAAGTCATATTTTCTAGTTGGGGCAGATAAGGAAGATATAATTCAAGAAGGTATGATAGGTCTTTATAAGGCTATAAGGGATTTTGACGGAAGTAAGACGAATTCATTTAAGTGTTTTGCAGAGATATGTATAACTAGACAGATTATAACGGCAATAAAAACTGCAACAAGACAAAAACACATACCTCTTAATTCATATGTATCTTTAAATAAGCCTATATATGATGAAGAATCAGAAAGAACATTATTAGATATAATAGCTACAAGTATAATAACTGATCCAGAAGAGTTAATAATAAGCAAAGAAGAGCTTAAAAATATAGAATCAAAGATGAATGAAATTTTAAGTAAATTAGAATTAGAAGTTTTAGAACTATACTTAAATGGCAAGTCTTATCAGTATATAGCTGATAGATTAGATAGAGATGTTAAATCAATTGATAATGCACTACAAAGAGTGAAGAGAAAATTGGAAAAATATCTTGAAAACAGAAATAATTAATAGTAAAATACTTAGCATAAGCTTAATGTAAGCATTAACAAATATAAAAATAAGGGAGGAATTCAAAATGGCTAAAGCTAAATTTGAAAGAAATAAGCCACACGTTAATATAGGAACAATAGGTCACGTTGACCACGGTAAAACTACATT
>NZ_BAAACP010000026.1:0-21724 GCF_039521565.1 Paraclostridium tenue | reverse complement strand
GTTGTTTAATTCTTTAAAAAGAATTTTTATAATTAACCTACTGTTTAATTTTCAAAGTTCTTAATTTGTTTTGTCCGTTTCTCAAGGACAAGTAATACTATATCACCTTTTTTTTGTATCGTCAACACTTTTTTAAAAACTTTTTTATTTTTTTACTAAAAGTTTAAAAACAACCCATATATGCTTAAATATATAGTTACATATATAGGTTGTTTTCTTTAATTTTTTATTAATTATGTACATTAGTTCCAAAATATCTTTGTATACCTGCATATATAGCCCAAGCAATTTTTTCTTGATATTTTTCATCATTTAGTAACTTCGATTCTTTCTCATTAGATAAAAAACCACACTCTATTAGTACTGATGGAATTTCATTATCTTTTAGTAAATATAAATCATCTCTTGGTTTTATTTCTCTATTGTTAGTTTTATCAACTACACGTTTTAATTCGTCTTGAATAAATTTACCTAATAATTTACTATCTTCTTTATCCTTTGGATAAAATGTTTGAGCTCCATAATATTTACTTTCTTCAAATGCATTAAGATGTATAGATACAAATGCATCTACGTTTGATTCCTTCAATAATTTTTTACGGTTTTTTAAATTTTCATTATACTTTTGTCTAATTGTTTTCTTACCATCTTCTTCGTATAAACTAACATCCTCATCTCTAGTTAATAATACTAAACATCCACTTGATTCTAACAACTCCCTTAGCTTCAAGGTTATTTTTAGATTTACATCTTTCTCAAGTATAGTTTTGTCATTATTTAGAGTTCCAGGATCTATGCCCCCATGCCCTGCATCTAGCATTATAACCCTATTTGTTGTAGGCATATATGACATAACATCTTGAGAATTTTTTTTAACTTCAAATATAAATATAGAAAGAAAACATAAAAGCGCACCTATAATGCTTACATGCTTAATATATTTCATATAATATCACCCCATATATTATATAAAAAAAGACTTTGGAATATTCCAAAGTCTTTGTATAAGCATATATAATTATCTCTTTGAGAATTGTGGAGCTCTTCTTGCTGCCTTTAATCCGTATTTCTTTCTTTCCTTCATTCTAGCATCTCTAGTTAAGAATCCTTCTTTCTTTAAAGCTGGTCTTAACTCAGCGTCTACTGTTAATAAAGCTCTAGATATACCGTGTCTTATAGCACCAGCTTGTCCAGTGAATCCTCCACCTTCAACCTTTACTATAACATCGTATTTGTTTTCAGTTCCTGTTAAAACTAATGGTTGTTTAACATCTCTTATTAAAGTTTCATAGTTGAAGTATTCTTCAACTTTTCTTCCATTTACTATTATATTTCCTTCACCTGCAACTAGTCTTACTCTTGCTACAGAGTGCTTTCTTCTTCCTGTTCCGTAGTATTGAACGTTAGCCATGATTAACTCCTCCTTTCACCCGTTATGATTATTTGAAGTTTAAAACTTCTGGATTTTGAGCTTCGTGTCCGTGGTTTGGTCCAGCAAATACTCTTAATCTAGTCATCATTCTGCTTCTTAATTTGTTCTTACATAACATACCGCTAACAGCATGCATAACAACCTCTTCAGGTTTCTTTTCCATCATTTCTCTATAAGTTATTTCCTTTAATCCACCTACATATCCAGTGTGGTATCTGTACATCTTTTGATCTAATTTCTTTCCTGTTAAAACTACTTTATCAGCATTTACAACAACAACGAAATCTCCACCATCAACGTGAGGAGTGAAAGTTGGTTTATGCTTTCCTCTTAATATTGTAGCTATTTCTGTAGCCATACGACCTAATGTTTTTCCTTCAGCATCAACTACGTACCATTTTCTTTGTACGTCAGCTGGCTTAGCTATATAACTTTTCATTACAAGTCCCTCCTTATCTTATTTCCATATGATATTTTACCGTCTATGTCAAGTCCGGGGCAAGTGGACTTATTAACACACTCTTGTATATTTTAATACATGCACCCTGGAGTGTCAAGCTAATAATCAACTTTTTTAAGAAATAATCCATGAGCTGGCGCAGTGTGTCCAGCCATAGATCTTGACTTAGATTCTATTATACTTAGCATGTCAATATCTATTCTTCCTCGGCCAATATCAACTAATGTTCCAACTAAAATCCTTACCATATTATACAAGAATCCATTACCTTCTACTTCTATAATTATTAAGTCTTCTTGTCTTGATATATCTATGTCATAAATAGTCCTTACCGTATCTTTCACTGATGATCCTGAGCTCATAAACCCTTTGAAATCATATGTTCCAATTAAAGTTTTAGCTTCTTTTTTCATCTTTTCAAAGTCTAGATCATACTTAACTAAATACGATATATTATTATATATAGGACTTCTATATGCATTATTATATATTAAATATCTATATCTTTTTCCTTTTGCTGAATACCTTGAATGAAAATCTAAATCCATCTCTTGTGCCTCTATTATAGATATATCCTTTGGCAACTTTGAGTTTAGTGCACCTGGTATTTTCTCAACAGGTATATTACAACTTGTATTAAAATTTGCAACTTGACCTAAAGCATGTACTCCTGCATCAGTTCTTCCTGATCCAATTATTTTAACATCTTCTTTAGTTATCTCTTCTATAGCTTTTTCTATAGTTCCTTGTATACCCAAAGAATCATTTTGCTTTTGCCAACCACAATAATTTTTGCCATTATATTGAATAGTCAATTTTATATTTCTCATATGATACCTCTTTATATAAACCTAATAACAACTATTACACCTAAATAAATAAATTGAATAGCATATGCTATATAGTCAGCTTTAGTCATTATACTTTGCTTCATCTTAGTTCTATTATATCCACCTCTATAACATCTAGCTTCCATAGCCATAGCTAATTCATCAGCTCTCCTAAATGCACTTATAAATAAAGGTATTAAAAGCGGAACTAAGTTTTTTGCTCTATTTATTATATTTTTACTTTCAAAATCGGCCCCTCTAGACATCTGAGCTTTCATTATTTTATCTGTTTCATCTAATAAAGTAGGTATAAATCTTAATGCAATAGTCATCATCATAGCTAACTCATGCACAGGGAACCCTATCTTTCTTAATGGATTTAATAATTTTTCTATCCCATCTGTAAGTTCTATAGGCGATGTCGTAAGTGTAAGTAATGATGTTCCAACAACTAAGAATATAAGTCTTAGTGCCATAAAAACAGCTTGACTTAACCCCTGGCTAGTGATTTTTATAAAGCCAAATGACCATATAGGATCTCCTGGCAGAAAGAATATATTAATCACAAATGTAAATACTATAATCCATCTCAAAGGTTTGAGCCCTTTTATAATATACTTAGATGGTATTTTAGACATGGCCACTACAGCCATCAAACTTCCTACCACTATTAAATATGGCCAAAATTTATTTATTATAAACAATGATACCATAAATATAAAAGTTGCTATAAGTTTAACTCTAGCATCTAATTTATGAATAATTGAGTTAGTAGGATAATATTGACCTATAGTTATATCTTTTAACATTTTCCTTTACCTCTCATAACTCTTATTATTTCTTTCTTAGCTTCTTCAATAGTAATTATATCAGGCTTAATATCAAATCCTCTGTCTCTTAATTTAATACATAATTCTAGTACTTGAGGAATATCTAAGCCTATATCTTTTAATCTATTAGAATGATTTTTAAATACTTCTCTAGTAGGTCCCATAAATTCTATTTTTCCTGAATTCATAACTATTATATTTTTAACTAATTTAGCCATATCATCCATACTATGTGATGAAAGTATTATCGTCATATTTTTTTCTCTATGTAATGTCTTTATTAAATCAAATATTTCATCTCTTCCTTTAGGATCTAATCCAGCTGTAGGTTCATCTAATATTAAGACTTCAGGATTCATAGCTATAACTCCAGCTATAGCTACCCTACGCTTTTGTCCGCCTGATAATTCAAATGGAGATTTATCTTTAAATTCATCATAGTCAAGCCCAACAGCCTCCATAGATGCTTTAATCCTATTAGTTATTTCAACATCATCTAAGCCTAAATTTGAAGGTCCAAAGGCTATATCCTTTGCAACAGTCTCTTCAAATAGTTGATATTCAGGATATTGAAATACTACTCCAACTTTCTTTCTGATATCAGTTAAATTTAAATCTTTATCAGTTATATCAAATCCATTTATTAAAATTTTTCCTGATGAAGGCTTAAGTATACCATTTAAATGCTGTATTAATGTTGATTTACCCGATCCAGTATGACCTATTAAACCAACAAAATCACCATCTTCTATGCTTAAATTTATATTATCTAATGCTTTACTAGCAAATGGCATTCCTTCATTATATATATGTGTTAAATTCTCTATTATAATTGACATAATTTCATCACCATCTCATCCACAGTTAATATATCACCCTCTATATCCATACCTTCTTCCTTAAGTTCTTTACTTAATTCAGTCATATAAGGTACATCTAATCCTATACTTTTTAATTTTTCAACTTTAGAGAACACTTGTTTTGGAGTTCCCTCTAATACTTTTTTCCCTTTCTCCATAACTATAACTCTATCTGCATCTACAGCTTCTTCCATAAAGTGAGTTATGTGCATTATAGTTATGTTCTCTTCTTTGTTGAGTCTTTTTATAGTATTCATTACTTCTTTTCTTCCAGATGGATCTAACATAGCTGTAGCTTCATCAAAGATTATACACTTAGGCTTCATAGCTATTATACCTGCTATAGCAACTCTTTGCTTTTGTCCACCAGATAATAGATGAGGTTGTCTATCTTTTAGCTCATACATACCAACACTTGTTAATGCTTCTTTTACCCTCTTTCTGATTTCTACAGGTTCTATCCCCAAATTTTCGGGACCAAAAGCTACATCTTCTTCTATTATAGTAGCTACAATTTGGTTATCTGGATTTTGAAATACCATACCTGCTGTCTGTCTAATATCCCATAAATGTTCTTCATCTTTAGTATTTAGACCATCTATATATATATCACCTTTAGTAGGCATTAGAATTGCATTTAAGTTCTTAGAAAGCGTTGACTTACCTGACCCATTATGGCCTATAACTACAACAAATTCACCTTGTTTAACATTTAAAGTTAAATCATCTATAGCCTTAAATGTACTATCTTCAGTTACATATTCAAATGATACATCCTTAACACTTACTATATCCTTCATAAATTTGTTCTCCTTTAATTAGTAGTGTTTATCAATTTGCAATTTATATTGTATTATATCATAATTTAAATTACAGATTAACACAAAAGTTCATCTTCAATTAAGCAATACACTATTAAATTATAGCACCACTATTAACAAATTTGATATTTAATTGCAATAAAAAAAGGATTAGGCTTTGCCTAATCCTTTTACATACTATACTAATTCTATTAGAGCCATTTCAGCAGCGTCGCCTCTTCTTGGTCCCATTTTTATTATTCTAGTATATCCACCGTTTCTCTCAGCATACTTTGGAGCTATATCAGTGAATAAGTTGTTAACTACTGTCTCATCTAAAACATAAGCTAAAACTTGTCTTCTAGCATGAAGATCTCCTCTCTTAGCAAGAGTTATCATCTTTTCTGCCATTCTACGAGTTTCTTTTGCTCTAGTAACTGTAGTTTCTATTTTTCCATTTCTTAGTAAGTCTGTTACTAAGTTTCTTAACATAAGATTTCTGTGAGCAGTTACACGTCCTAATTTACGGTACTTAGCCATGCTTATCCCTCCTTTGCGCTTACTCTTCGCTTGGTTTAAGATTTAATCCAAGTTCCTCTAACTTTTGAATTACTTCTTCTAACGACTTTTTACCTAAGTTTCTAACTTTCATCATGTCTTCTTCAGATCTATTAGCTAATTCTTCAACTGTGTTTATTCCCGCTCTCTTTAAACAGTTGTAAGATCTAACTGATAAGTCAAGTTCTTCGATAGTCATCTCAAGAACTTTTTCTTTTTGATCTTCTTCTTTTTCTACCATTATTTCAACATTGCTTACATGCTCTGTTAAATCTATGAATAGATTTAGATGTTCAACTAGAACCTTAGCTGCAAGTGATATTCCTTCTTGAGGATTTATACTTCCATTAGTCCAAACTTCAAGTATTAATTTATCATAATCTGATTTTTGACCAACTCTAGTATTTTCTACATGGTAGCTAACTTTTTCAACAGGAGTATATATTGAGTCTACAGGAAGAACTCCTATAGGCATATGCTCTGTTTTATTGTCTTCAGAAGATACATATCCTCTTCCTTTATCAACAGATATTTCCATGTTAAACTTAGCATTATCATCTAGCGTAGCTATATGTAAGTCTTTGCTTATTATTTCAACATCTGGAGGACATATTATGTCAGCACCTGTTATTGTACATGGTCCTTGTGCTTCTATTTTAAGTGTTCTATTTCCTTCACCATCTATAGTAGCTGATAATTCTTTTAATGCTAATATTATTTCAGTAACATCTTCTTTAACACCAGGAACTGTTGAGAATTCATGAAGAACTCCATCTATTTTTATAGAGTTAACAGCTACTCCTGGTAAAGAAGATAATAATATTCTTCTTAATGCATTACCTATAGTTATTCCATATCCTCTTTCTAGAGGCTCTATAACGAATTTACCATATCTATGGTCTTCGCTAATTTCAATTATATCTACTCTTGGTTTTTCTATTTCTATCATGGACAAAACCCTCCTTAAAATTTATTAATCCACTGAGGGTAAACAAAATCTTAAAATATTTGTTATAACTATACTTATTACTTAGAGTAAAGCTCTATTATTAAGTGTTCAGCTATTTCAAGATCTATATCTTCTCTTCCTGGATTAGCAACAACAGAAGCTGTCATGTTCTCTAAGTTAGCATCTAACCATTTAGGAGCTATTCTTGAGTTATTTTCTACTAATCCTTTGAATTTTGCAGAAGACTTAGATGTTTCTTTAACAGTTATAACATCTCCATTAGCAACTGTTAAAGAAGGTATATTTACCTTATGTCCGTTTAAAGTGAAATGACCGTGTCTTACTAATTGTCTAGCTTCTTTTCTAGAAGATGCTAATCCCATTCTGTAAACTACGTTATCTAATCTTCTTTCTAATAAGCTTAGTAAGTTTTCCCCTGTTATACCAGGCATTTTTTCAGCACGCTCGTATAAGTTTCTGAATTGAGTTTCTAAAACTCCGTATATTCTCTTAACTTTTTGTTTTTCTCTTAATTGTAATCCATAGTTAGAAACTTTCTTTCTTCCTTGTCCATGTTGTCCTGGAGCATAGTTTCTCTTAACTATAGCACATTTGTCAGTATAACATCTGTCACCTTTAAGGAATAACTTCATTCCTTCTCTACGACATTGTCTACATGATGCACCTGTATATCTTGCCATTTATTTACACCTCCTAAATTACACTCTTCTTCTTTTTGGTGGTCTACATCCGTTGTGTGGTATTGGAGTAACGTCTTTTATCATAGTTACTTCTAAACCAGTTGCTTGTAAAGCTCTTATAGCAGCTTCTCTACCAGAACCTGGTCCTTTAACGAATACTTCTACACTCTTTAATCCGTGTTCCATTGCAGCCTTAGCAGCAGTTTCAGCAGCCATTTGAGATGCAAATGGAGTTGCTTTTCTTGATCCTTTGAATCCTAATTGTCCAGAACTTGCCCAAGATAATGCATTACCGTGAACGTCTGTTAAAGTTATTATAGTATTGTTAAAAGTTGATTGTATATGAGCATGTCCACGTTCTATGTTTTTACGCTCTCTTCTTCTAACACGTGTAACTTTCTTTTTTGGTTTAGCCATTATTCTTCCCTCCTCTTCTAACTATTACTTCTTCTTCTTACGAGATACAGTTTTTCTAGGACCTTTTCTAGTTCTAGCGTTAGTCTTAGTTTTTTGTCCTCTTAAAGGAAGACCTTTAGCATGTCTCATACCTCTGTAACACTTTATATCTCTTAATCTCTTTATGTTTAAAGCTATTTCTCTTCTTAAATCTCCTTCAACTAAGAAATCATTGTCTATTATCTTTCTTAAGTCGTTAACTTGATCTTCAGATAAATCTTTGATTCTTACGTTAGGATCTATGTCAGCTTTAGCTAATATTTCGTTAGCAGTTGCCTTACCTATACCATAGATATATGTTAAGCCTATTTCTGCTCTTTTTTCTCTAGGTAAATCTACCCCAGCTATTCTTGCCATACTTTGCACCTCCTACAACTTAACTTTTTAAACTTTTTTCATGATTAAATTTTCTTAAATAATAAGTGAATTCCGATTCATGTTTATATAAAATCCAAAAAAAGTTTGTTAATTATCACAATATAATATTATACTATAATATTTAACAAAATGCTAGCACAATTTATTAACCTTGCTTTTGCTTGTGCTTAGGATTTTCACATATAACCATTACTCTACCTTTTCTCTTTATTACTTTACATTTTTCACATATTGGTTTTACTGATGGTCTTACTTTCATTATTAATCCCTCCTTAGACTAGCATTGATAGTCTACTTCTTACGCCAAGTAATTCTTCCTCTTGTAAGGTCATATGGAGAAAGCTCAACATTAACCTTATCTCCTTCAAGAATCCTTATAAAGTTCATTCTTAGCTTTCCAGAAATGTGACATAAAACTTCATGCCCGTTTTCTAGTTTAACTTTGAACATGGCATTCGGTAAAGCTTCTGAAACTGTACCTTCTATTTCTATAACATCTTTTTTGGCCATTAACTAACCAAACCTCCATTCAATAAGCTAAACATTGTTTAACTTTCCAAGTTCAGCTCTTAAAAAAGCATCTTTAATAGACTCATTAGATTCTATCATATCTTTAACAACATTGTTAATTATATCATACTTTTGTAAGTGCTTAACTTTTTTTAGTTTAGGTTTTTCAAGTTTTCTTTTCTTTCCATCTGAGATTAAAACATACTCGTCATCAACTACTTTTACTATGAAAAATAATCTACCAGTATCTCTTCCAGATGTATTTCTAACAACTTGCCCTATACATATATCTTTTGATAGCATAAATCTCACCTACTTTTTTTGATTATAACTTTGTTAATATCAAAGGTTCATCTTCAGTAATAGCTATCGTATGCTCATAATGAGCTGACTTTTTAGAGTCAATAGTAACAATCGTCCAACCATCACCTAACATCTTAACATAGTGTGTACCATAGTTAACCATAGGTTCAATCGCAAGTACCATCCCTTCTTTAAGTTTTGGTCCTTTACCTGGTCGTCCATAGTTAGGTATTTGAGGATCTTCATGTAGCTGTGTGCCAACTCCATGACCTACAAGATCTCTAACTACTGAAAAATTGTTTTTTTCTACGTGTGTTTGTATTGCGTGCGAAATATCAGAAAGTCTATATCCTAGTTTAGCAAACTTTAATCCTTCATAGAAGCTTTCTTTTGTTACTTCTATTAATTTCCTATCTTCTTCAGATATTATACCTACTCCATGCGTTTTTGCTGAGTCTGCATGATATCCTTTATAATAAGCACCTATATCGATGCTTATAATATCTCCTTCTTTTAGAGTTTTAGATCCAGGAATTCCATGTACAACCTCTTCATTAATAGAAGCGCATATAGATCCCTTAAACCCATTATATCCTTTAAAAGATGGGATAGCATTATATTTTCTAATATGATTTTCAGCTATTTTATCTAACTCTAAAGTAGATATTCCCGGTTTAATAGCATCTCTTAAAATCTCATGTGTTTCAGCAACAATTTTACCAGATTCTCTCATAAGTTCAATTTGTTGCTTAGATTTTAAAATAATCATTATTTTTCACTTCCTAGAGCATCTACTATATCTGCAAATACCTTATCTATAGATTGTTCACCATTTATATTAGCTATTATACCTTCTTTTGAATAATAATCAACTAAAGGCTTAGTTTCGTCTAGATAAACTTGTATTCTCTTTGATACAGTTTCTTCATTATCATCTGCTCTTTGGTAAAGTTCTCCTCCGCATACATCGCATACGCTATCTGCTTTTGGAGGATTAAACTCAACATGGTAAGTAGCACCGCAAGACTTGCATATTCTTCTTCCTACTGCTCTACCAACTAATATATCTTTGTCAACTTCAATGTTAACCACTTTATCTAAAGATATACCAACTTCTTTTAGATATTTATCTAAATGTTGAGCTTGAGCTACATTTCTTGGAAATCCATCTAACATGAATCCTTTTTCACAGTCTGGTTGAGATATTCTATCAGTAACTAAACCAACTGTTAATTCATCTGGAACTAAAAGACCTTGATCTATAAATCCTTTAGCTTTTTTACCAAGTTCTGTACCTTCTTTTATATTCTTTCTGAATATATCTCCTGTTGATATATGAGGTATATTGTATTTTTCTACTATTCCTGCTGCTTGAGTACCCTTACCCGCACCAGGAGGTCCAAGTAATATTATTCTCATATGATCATCTCCATCTATTTTAAGAAGCCTTGATAACTTCTCATTACTAAGTTTGATTCTAACTGTCTCTTAAGCTCAAGTGCAACTCCAACAACTATAAGTAAAGATGTCCCAGCCATACTTAAATGTACTCCTGTGAATTTACTTATTATAGATGGAATTACTGCTACAACAGCTAAGAATAAAGCTCCTGCTAATGTTAATCTAGATAATATTCTATTTAAGTAATCCATAGTTGGGTTACCTGGTCTTATACCTGGTATAAAACCTCCACTATTTTTCATATTATTAGTTATATCTTCAGTATTGAAAGATATAGTAGTGTAGAAATAAGAGAAGAATATTATTAAAATAACCTCTATAACTAAATAAATCCAGAATCCTGGTTCTCCACTAGGAGATAAAAACTTAGTTACAAATGCTTGAGCATCTTTTCCCATAAATATTGCTATAGTTTGAGGGAATGCTAACAATGAACTTGCAAATATTACTGGTATAACCCCAGATTGATTTACCTTCATTGGTATATGAGAGTTTTGCCCCCCATATGTTTTTCTTCCAACAACTCTTTTAGCATATTGTACAGGTATTTTTCTTGTTGCTTCTTGTATATACGTAACCGCAGCTACTGTAAGAAGCGATACTATAGTCATAACAACTAATACCCATAGTCCAATGCTTCCGCTTTTAAATTGTCCTATAGCTTGTGTTATGTCTGTAGGAATTCTTGATATAATTCCTATAAATATTATTACAGAGCTTCCGTTACCTAATCCTTTTTCAGTAATCTTATCACCCATCCACATCAATAACATACTGGCTGATATTAATGTGACTATAACTGTAACTATAAAAAATACACTATCTGTTTGTAAAGCACGTCTCACTATTCCTAGTGTTATACCGATAGCCTGTATTATAGCTAATCCTAATGCTGTATACTTAGTGTATTTATTTATCTTTTTCTTACCTTCTTCACCAGACTTTTGAAGTTCTTCAAGAGATGGGAATCCGATAGTTAAAAGTTGAATTATTATAGATGCCGTTATATAAGGACTGATTCCTAATGCGAATAAGGTAAAGCTACTGAAAGCTCCTCCTGTAAACATATTATACAGGGAAAGAAGACCGTTTCCGTCAACCATTCCCTTTATAATAGTTCTATTAACTCCAGGAACAGGAATAGTACATCCTATCCTAAAGATAACAATCATCATCAAAGTATATAAAATTTTTCTTCTTACATCTTTTATTTTCCAAGCTTGTTTAAAGTTTGACAGCACGTTAAACTCACCCCTGCCTTATGGCCAAGAGTTAGCAGATTAGATTAAACTAATTCTGCCTTTCCTCCAGCTTTTTCTATTTTTTCTTGTGCTGAAGCAGTAAACTTAGCAGCTTTTACAGTTAAAGCTCTTTCTAAGTTACCTTCACCTAAGATTTTAACGCCGTCTTTCTCTATTTTGCTTATTACTCCAGTTGCCTTAAGTAATTCAGCTGTTATTTCTGTTCCGTTTTCGAATCTATTTAAAGTTTCTACGTTAACTAGTGAGTAAACTTTCTTACAAGGATTTTTGAATCCTCTCTTAGGAAGTCTTCTAGCAAGTGGCATTTGTCCACCTTCGAATCCAACTCTTACTCCACCACCTGAACGAGACTTTTGACCTTTTTGTCCACGTCCTGAAGTTTTACCTTGTCCAGTAGCAGTACCTCTACCTAATCTCTTTTTAGATGAAACTGCACCTTCAGCAGGTCTTAATTCATGTAACTTCATGGATTGCACCTCCCTTAGTATGTTTAAAATTTATTATTCAGCTATTTCAGTTACTTCTACTAAGTGACTAACTTTAGCTATTATACCTCTCATTTGAGCGTTGTCTTCTTTAACAACTACTTGCTCTCTTTTTCTTAATCCTAACGCTTCTACGTTCTTTCTTTGGTTAGGAGTAGTTCCTATTGTACTTCTAACTAATTTTATTTGTAATTTAGCCATTCTTTACTACCTCCTTACCCTAGAAGATCTTCTACTTTTTTACCTCTAAGTTTAGCTATATCTTCAGCTGTTCTTAAAGATTTTAAACCTTCTATTGTAGCATTTACCATGTTTCTTGGGTTGTTAGTTCCTAAAGATTTAGCTCTAACATCCTTTAATCCAGCTAACTCAAGTACGGCTCTAGCAGGTCCCCCGGCTATAACTCCTGTACCTTGACTAGCAGGCATTATTAATATTTTACCAGCACCAAAGTGTCCGTTTGTTTGGTGAGGTATAGTTGTACCAACCATAGGTACAGTTATTAAATTCTTCTTAGCATCTTCAACTGCTTTTCTTATAGCATCTGGTACTTCCATAGCTTTACCAGTACCTATACCAACGTGTCCGTTTTCATCTCCAACAACTACTAAAGCTGCAAATCTAAAGTTTCTACCACCTTTAACAACCTTAGTAACACGTCTAACTTCGATAACTTTCTCTTGAAGATCAAGTTGTCTTGCATCTATTGGCTTACGACGTAGCATTATTTTCCCTCCTTTGTATTAGAACTTAAGTCCAGCTTCTCTAGCACCTTCAGCTAATTCTTGAACTCTTCCGTGATATAAGTATCCACCTCTGTCAAATACAACTTCAGTTATACCTTTTTCTACAGCTCTCTTAGCAACAAGTTCTCCAACTTTTCTAGCTGCATCTTTATTTCCACAGTGATTAACAGCACCTTTTATTTCAGCTTCTAAAGAAGATGCAGAAACAACAGTTACTCTGTTAGTATCATCTATTATTTGAGCATATATGTTATTAGAACTTCTGAATACACATAATCTTGGTCTTTGAGTAGTTCCAGTTATTTTTCTACGAACTCTCTTATGTCTTTGAAGTCTATTTGCGTTTTTGTTAGCTTTTTTAAACACAGAGATCACTCCTTTCTAGCGTTTATCTTTTGGTATTATTTCTTACCAGTTTTACCTTCTTTACGTCTTACAACTTCACCAGCGTATCTTATACCTTTACCTTTGTATGGCTCTGGCTCTCTCCAAGCTCTTATCTTAGCAGCATAGTTACCTACTAATTGCTTGTCTATACCTTTAACAACTAATTCAGTTTGGTTTGGAGCTTCAACAGTTATTCCTTCTGGATCTACCATCTCAACTGGATGAGAGAATCCTAAGTTCATAACTAACTTGTTTCCTTGCTTTTGAGCTCTGTACCCAACACCAACTAACTCTAACTTCTTCTCGAAACCAGTAGTAACACCTACTACCATGTTATCTATTAAAGTTCTAGTTAATCCGTGTAAAGATCTATGTTTCTTATTATTAGTTGGTCTCTCAACTAATATAGTATTCTCTTCTTTTTTTATAGCTAATTCATTGTTGAATTGCTTAGTTAAAGTTCCTTTTGGTCCTTTTACTGTAACTAAGTTGTTTTCAGCTATAGTTACTTCAACACCTGCAGGAACAGTTATTGGTTTAACACCTATTCTTGACATAGTTGCACCTCCTTACATTGTTCGTTTTTATTACCAAACGTAGCAGATTACTTCTCCACCAACGCCTTCATTTCTAGCTTGCTTGTCAGTTAATATTCCTTTTGAAGTAGATATTATTGATATACCTAATCCGTTTAATACTTTTGGTAATTCTTCTTTAGCAGCGTAAACTCTCATACCAGGCTTAGATATTCTCTTTAATCCTGTTATAACTTTCTCTCCTGCTTGTCCGTACTTTAATTGTATTCTTATTATTCCTTGCTTTCCATCTTCTATAACATCGTACCCTCTTATGAAACCTTCTTCTAATAAGATTCTAGCTAATTCTTTCTTCATATTAGAAGCAGGAACATCAACAGTTTCATGCTTAACTGTGTTAGCATTTCTTATACGAGTTAGCATATCTGCTATTGGATCTGTCATTGTCATATTGTAACCCTCCTTCCATTTTAACCAAGTCTTACCAACTTGCTTTTCTTACACCAGGTATTTGACCTTTATAAGCTAATTCTCTAAAGCATATACGGCATATACCGAATTTTCTTAATACAGAATGTGGTCTACCACATATTGTACATCTAGTATACTCTCTAGTTGCGTACTTTTGCTTTTTTTGTTGTTTTACAACCATCGCTTTTCTAGCCACTGGAATCCCTCCTTTATTTACTTAGAATATGGCATTCCTAATAATTTTAATAACTCACTAGCTTCTTCATCAGTTTTAGCTGTAGTTACAAATATTACATCCATTCCTCTTACTTTATCAACTTTATCGTACTCTATTTCAGGGAATATAAATTGTTCTTTTAATCCTAAAGCGTAGTTACCTCTTCCGTCAAATGCATTAGCATTAACTCCTCTGAAGTCTCTAACTCTTGGTAAAGATATATTAACTAACTTATCCATGAAGTAGTACATTTTGTCAGCTCTTAAAGTAACTTTAGTTCCAACAGGCATACCTTCTCTTAATTTGAAGTTAGCTACTGATTTTCTAGCCTTAGTTATAACAGGCTTTTGACCAGATATCATTTCTAATTCTGCAACTGCAGCTTCTAATCCTTTTGGATTTTCTCTTGCATCACCTATACCCATGTTTATTACTATTTTCTCTAACTTAGGTATTTCCATAACGTTTTTGTATCCAAATTTCTCCATTAAAGCTGGAGCAACTTCTTTAACATATTTTTCTTGTAATCTAGAAGTCATTTGTAGTCCCTCCTTTCAAGCTTATTATAATTCTTTTCCGCTCTTTACTGATACTCTAACTTTTTTCCCATCTTTTACTTCAAATCTAACTCTTGTACCTTTTCCTGTTTCAGGATCAACTGGCATTACGTTAGATATGTGTATTGGGGCTTCTTTATTTATTATTCCACCTTGTGGGTTAACAGCAGTTGGTTTTTGGTGCTTAGTTATTACGTTAACACCTTCAACTAATACTCTATTAGCTTTAGTGAAAACCTTAGTAACTGTACCTTTTTTACCTTTATCTTTACCTGCTATAACTACAACAGTGTCACCTTTTTTAACACGCATCATGTCCTATTGCACCTCCTTATTATAGTACTTCTGGAGCAAGAGATACTATTTTCATAAAGTCGTTGTCTCTTAACTCTCTAGCAACAGGCCCGAATATACGAGTTCCTACTGGAGTTTTATCATCTTTTATGATAACTGCAGCATTCTCGTCAAATGATATATAACTACCATCTTTACGTCTTACGCCTTGCTTAGTTCTTACTATAACAGCTTTAACTACTTTACCTTTTTTTACAACTCCACCTGGTGTTGCACTTTTAACAGTTGCAACTATAACGTCACCTATGTTACCATATCTTCTTTTACTTCCGCCTAATACACGAATAGTTAAAAGTTCTTTAGCTCCTGAGTTATCAGCAACTCTTAGACGTGATTCTTGTTGTATCATATCGTAATCCCTCCTTCTTCAAAAACTACTTAACCTTCTCTATAACGTCAACTAGTCTGAATCTCTTATCCTTAGATAAAGGTCTAGTTTCCATTATTCTTACTCTATCTCCGATGCTACATACGTTGTTTTCATCGTGAGCCTTAAATTTCTTAGTTCTCTTAACTGGCTTGTTATATAATGGATGACGTACGAAATCTTCAACAGAAACAACTATTGTTTTATCCATTTTATTACTAACAACACGGCCTACTCTTACTTTTCTTCTTCCTCTTTCCATGTTTGACAGCCTCCTTTCCAAAATTAAGCTCTAGTTTCGTTTAACTTTCTTTCAGCAAGTATAGTTTTAACTCTAGCTATATCTTTCTTAACGAATTTGATTCTTGCTGTGTTTTCTAATTGACCAGTAGCTAATTGGAATCTTAAGCTAAATAATTCACTTTTAAAACCATTTAACTTGTTCATTAATTCTTCGCTTGTTAAATCTCTTAGTTCTTTAGCTTTCATCCTATTCACCACCCTTTACTTCTAAATCTTCACGCTTCACAAACTTACATTTAACTGGAAGTTTATGCATCGCAAGTCTCATTGCTTCTCTAGCTTTATCTTCAGAAACACCTGCTAATTCGAACATTACTCTTCCTGGTTTTACTACTGCTACCCAGTATTCTGGTGAACCTTTACCAGCACCCATACGAGTTTCTGCAGGTTTTCTTGTTACTGGTTTATGAGGGAATATCTTTATCCAAACTTTTCCCCCTCTTTTTATATATCTAGTCATAGCTATTCTGGCAGCTTCTATTTGGTTAGAAGTTATCCAAGATGGCTCTAAAGCAACTAAACCGAACTCTCCGTAAGTAACTTTGTTACCTTTGTGAGCTTTTCCAGCTAAGCTACCTCTGTGTACTCTACGACGTTTTACTCTTTTTGGCATTAACATGAGTATTTTCCTCCTTCCTTAACTGTGCTTTAATTAAGCTTGTTTGTTTTCAGTTCTTTGAGGTCTTTGTCCTCTGTTGTTTCTTCTGTTGTTGTCTCTTCTATCGTTTCTTCTATCGTTTCTTCTGTTATCTCTTCTATCTCTTCTGTTGTTATCTCTTCTATCTTCTCTTGGATTTACACCGTTTCTAGTTGGTAAAACTTCTCCGTTGCATATCCAAACTTTGATACCAGTTTTTCCATAAGTAGTATTTGCTTCAGCAAATCCAAACTCTATGTCAGATCTTATAGTTTGAAGAGGTACATTTCCTTCGCTGTATCCTTCAGTTCTAGCCATTTCAGCTCCACCTAATCTACCAGAAGCAGATACCTTTATACCTTTAACTCCTGACTTCATAGCTCTTTGTATAGCTTGCTTCATAGCTCTTCTGAAAGCAACCCTTCTTTCTATAGCTAAAGCTATATTTTCTGCTACTAATTGAGCATCTTTATCTGGGTTTCTAACTTCTACTATGTTAACTATAACATTTTTCTTAGTCATTTTTTCTAACTCAGCTTTAAGAGCTTCTATTCCAGCTCCACCTTTACCTATAACTACACCTGGCTTAGCAACGTGTAAGTCTAGCTTTAATTTGTTTGCTGATCTTTCTATTTCTATTTTAGCAACACCAGCTGAGTATAATTTATTCTTTAAGAATTTACGTACATTATGGTCTTCTAATAATAAGTTTCCGAACTCTTTTTTATCAGTAGCGAACCATCTTGAGTCCCAGTCCTTTATAACACCGACTCTTAAACCGTGTGGATTAACCTTTTGACCCATTTGTTTCCCTCCTATCTGTTATTATTTTCTTTCTTTAAGAACTACCTCTATGTGAGAAGTTCTCTTTCTTATCATAGTTGCACGACCCATAGCTCTAGGCATGAATCTCTTCATAGTTGGCCCTTGATTAGCAACTATTGAAGCTATATATAATTTTTCAACATCCATTTCGTGATTGTTTTCTGCATTAGCTTTTGCTGACTTTACAACCTTAGCTATTATTGAAGCAGCTCCTCTTGGAGTGTACTTTAATATTGCTAAAGCTTCGTCAACATTCTTTCCTCTAACAAGGCCGCATATTTGACCTGCTTTTCTAGGTGATACACGTACGTATTTAGCAGTAGCTTTTGCTTCCATTACAAATTCCTCCTTCCTCAGTTAGATCTTAATTATTTTCTCTTATTAGATTTTTCGTCGTCCTTGTGCCCTTTGAAAGTTCTTGTAGGAACGAATTCACCTAATTTGTGTCCAACCATATCTTCTGTTATATAAACTGGCACATGCTTTCTTCCATCATGTACAGCTATTGTATGTTCAACCATTTGTGGGAATATAGTTGAAGATCTTGACCAAGTTTTTATAACTTCTTTATTTCCAGAAGCGTTCATATCTTCTATCTTCTTTAAAAGTCTTGCATGTATAAAAGGTCCTTTTTTAGTTGATCTTGACATTTTATTTCCTCCTTTCGAGCAAAAGTAAATCTATTACTTAGTTCTTCTTGATACTATTAACTTATCAGAAGCTTTATTTTTCTTTCTAGTTTTGTATCCAAGTGCTGGTTTACCCCAAGGAGTAACTGGATTAGCTCTACCTATTGGAGATCTACCTTCCCCTCCACCGTGTGGATGGTCACAAGGGTTCATTACAGAACCTCTAACTGTAGGTCTTATACCCATATGTCTTTTTCTACCAGCTTTACCTATAACAACGTTACCGTGTTCTAAGTTTCCAACTTGTCCTATAGTAGCTTTACAGTTTATGCTTACTAATCTCATCTCTCCAGATGGTAATCTTAATAATGCATTTTTACCTTCTTTAGCCATTAATTGAGCAGATGCTCCAGCAGATCTAACTAACTGAGCTCCTTTCCCTGGCTTTAATTCTACGTTGTGTACTACTGTACCAACTGGCATATCTTTTAATGCCATTGCGTTACCTGGCTTTATGTCAGCTTCAGGTCCTGATAATAAAGTATCTCCAACTTGTATTCCAACTGGAGCTAATATATATCTCTTTTCACCATCAGCATAGTTTAATAATGCTATGTTAGCAGTTCTATTTGGATCATACTCAACAGTAGCAACTTTTGCAGGTATTCCATCTTTATTTCTCTTGAAATCTATTATTCTATATTTTCTTCTGTTTCCTCCACCTCTGTGACGAACAGTTATTTTACCATGTACATTTCTACCAGAATTTTTCTTTAATGAAACTAAAAGAGATTTTTCTGGTTCGTTACAAGTTATTTCATCAGAAACTAAAACTGTCATTTGTCTTAAGGCAGGAGAAGTTGGTCTAAACTTTTTTATAGCCATCTGTTTTCCCTCCTTCGTTTATTAAGGTCAATTACATACCTTGGAAGAATTCTATTTCTTTGCTATCAGCAGCTAATTTAACTACTGCTTTCTTGAAACTTGCAGTTCTTCCTTCGTATCTACCCATTCTCTTAACTTTTCCATCGTAGTTTAAAGTATTTACTCTATCAACTTTAACTCCGAATATGCTTTCTACAGCTTTCTTTATTTCAGTTTTGTTTGCGCTTTTAGCAACAACAAAAGTATATTTCTTTTCAACCATTTCAGTCATACTTTGCTCAGTTACAACTGGCTTTATTATTATATCATGTGGATTAGTCATTATGCGTACACCTCCTCCACTTTCTTAACCGCATCTGTAGTTATTACGAAAGTATCGTACTTTAATATGTCATAAACATTTATAGTGTTAACTGTAGCAGCTTGAACACCTTCTATGTTTCTAGCTGACTTTACAACGTTCTCGTCTTTTTCAGCTGTTACTACTAAAGCTTTCTTAGAAGCGTTTATGTTCTTTAATATTTGAGCGAACTCTTTAGTTTTTGGAGCTTCCATAGTTAAAGCATCTAAAACTATTATTTCGTTGTTTTGAACTTTAGATGATAAAGCTGATTTCATAGCTAATCTTCTAACTTTCTTTGGTAAAGTGTATCTGTAGTTTCTTGGCTTAGGTGCAAAAGCAACTCCTCCACCAACCCATTGTACAGCTCTTATAGAACCTTGTCTAGCTCTACCAGTTCCTTTTTGTTTCCAAGGTTTTCTTCCGCCACCTCTAACTTCTGCTCTAGTTTTAGCAGATTGAGTACCTTGTCTCTTGTTTGCTAATTGATTTTTAACTACTTCGTATAATACGTGCTCGTTAACTTCAACACCGAATATAGCTTCTGCTAATTCGATTTCTCCAACATTTTGTCCATTAACATTTAATATATTTAATTTTGGCATTGTGCTTCCTCCTTTCTTAGGTTAGTTATTATTTAGAAGCCTTTACTGCTTCTTTTATAGTTACTATTGAACCTTTAGCTCCTGGTATAGCACCTTTAACTAATATAAGGTTCTTTTCAGCATCTACTCTAACTACTTCTAAGTTTTGAACAGTTACTGTAACGCTACCCATGTGACCAGCTAGTTTTTTGTTTTTGAAAACTCTACCTGGGAAAGAACATGCTCCCATTGAACCTGGTCTTCTGTGGTATCTAGAACCGTGAGATTCAGGACCTCTAGATTGTCCATGTCTCTTTATAGGACCTTGGAATCCCTTACCTTTACTTGTTCCAGTAACATCTATTACTTCTCCAGCTGCAAATATGTCAGCTTTTATTTCTTGTCCTACTGAGAACTCTTCAACAGAATCCATTCTGAATTCTTTTAAGTGTTTCTTTAATACGTTAGCAGCAGCAAGATGTCCTTTTTGAGGCTTGTTTAAAGATTTCTCTTTAGCATCTACAAAACCTACTTGAACTGCATTGTATCCTTCTTTTTCTGTTGTTTTTATTTGAGTAACCACTACTGGTCCAGCTTCAACAACAGTTACAGGTACTACATTCCCTGCTTCAGTGAATATTTGAGTCATTCCTAACTTCTTACCTAATATTCCTTTCATATCGCACCTCCTATAATCTTACAGCGGATTATGTTTTATCATAATCATTCTAAGATAGTTGCCTTATAGGATCGTATCTTAGAGGCTTATCTTATAACTTTATTTCTATATCAACACCAGCTGGTAAGTCTAACTTCATTAATGAGTCAACTGTCTTAGGTGTTGGGTTTGCTATGTCTATTAATCTCTTGTGAGTTCTTATTTCGAATTGCTCTCTAGAGTCCTTATACTTGTGTACAGCTCTTAATATAGTTACAACTTGCTTTTCAGTTGGTAGTGGCACAGGTCCTGAAACTTGTGATCCAGCTTTTTTAGCAGTTTCAACTATTTTCCCAGCTGAAAAATCTAATAATTTGTGATCATATGACTTTAATCTTATTCTTATTTTTCCATTGTTAGCCATTTTAGTTTCCCTCCTTTATCGTACGTTTAATTTTTTTAGTTACGCACGACTGATACCGATACACAGTTCCGGGTGTGTTGTGTTTTTTATCAAATCGGCATCTCGTCGCCTATCTCTAGGATATTACTTTACTTTTTCTTACATTTCGCATCTCTCAAGCACACTATTATATTTTATATTATTTTTTACTGTTTTTCAAGTTTTTTTTATAATTTTACAAAATATTTTTCGTATGTAAATCTTACTACAAAACTTGTGTTGAGAATCTTAACGGGTACTAGGTTAGTATATCTTTTTTAAGTACTTTTGTCAACAAGTTTTATCCTTCCAATGTTTAGTTAAATATTTTTCTTTATATAAATATCTCCTATAAACTTTTTACAAATAAAAAAGAGAAAGATGAAATTCATCTTTCTCTTTATTTATATTAGAATAAGAGAATTACTCTATTATAGAAGCAACAACACCTGATGCTACTGTTCTTCCACCTTCTCTTATTGCGAATCTTAATCCTTCTTCTATTGCTATT
>NZ_BAAACP010000025.1:0-24308 GCF_039521565.1 Paraclostridium tenue | reverse complement strand
TTTAGTTTATATTCCTAATTTATCAATATATAACTTAACAAAATTAATATTTTTATATCTCTCCATTAATTTAATTATTTTTTATATAAGATTTATAATTTTTTAAAATTATATTTTCATTTTTATATAATTCATTTATAGTTTCTTTTAATACAGATTGGCTATCATAACTAAGTGTAAATCCTTTGCAATTTAAGGTATCTATGCATATATCATAAATTTCTGTTTCATCATATCCACTAAAATCAAGATATAATGGAAATCTATAATTTAAAGATTGATTTTGTAAAACTACCTCATCCATACCTTCTTTATTTCCAGACAATACTAATATTATTTTGTTTTTATTACTATCAATAAATTTTATAAGCATAGATATTATTTCACTGTAATTATATTCATTTTTAAGCAAATCAAATTTATCTATTAAAACCATTTTGCCTATAGATTTATTTAATACATCTTCCAAATCTAACCCATTATTTATATTAGATAATATCTCATCTTTATCTATTTCTACAATACTTTTAGCTTTTAAAATACCCTTGCTATAATACATTTCAGCTAATATGTTAAGTACTGATTTTTTCCCTGTACCTACATCTCCTGTGAATATCATATTTTTATATTTAGTTATATTGTTTCTTTTTCCTAGTTTTTCTCTTTTTTCTTGTATTTTTAAAAACTTATATTGATTTTTTAAAAACTCTTTAGCTTTATTATTTCCTTTTAATTCTTGTAATTTTTCTTCTAAGTTAAATGTATTTTCATATTCTAATACATTTATTTTTTCTATATCTTTAACTGTTATTAAATTCATTTCATAAACACTTATTTCTTCTTCAGCAATTCTAATACTTTGATTTCTAATTAGGCTTTCTACATAATTTCTAACCATTCTACCATTTCCTGATTGTGAATCTGCTTCCTCGTAAATAGATTCAAAGCTCTTTTTAAGAGACAAATAAGCATTTTTAGATAATTTAAATCCTTTATTTTCTATTAATTTTATGGACATTTCTAATAATTCATTAGGGTTATAATCTTTAAATACTGTCCATATAGGAAATCTTGATTTAAGACCTATATTAACGTCAAAGAAATCTTCCATTTCTTCTTCATATCCAGCAAGAATTACTACAACATCTTGTCCATAATCTTCAATTAATTTAAGCAATGTTTCTATAGCTTCTCTACCTAATGAGTCATTAGCTAGTGTATAAGCTTCATCTATAAATAACACTCCACCAATAGCTTCTTTAAATTTTTCTTCTGTTTTTCTTGATGTTTGTCCAGGTATTTCTGAAACAAAACTAGACCTATCTGTTTCTATAAGCTGACCTACCTTTAAAAGACCCATACTATTTAACATTTCTGCAACTAATCTAGCTATACTAGTTTTTCCTGTACCAGGATTACCTGCAAAAACCATGTTTAAATTTTGCTCTATTTTTGTATTTACTCCAGCTGATTTTCTTTTTTCTTGTGCTACTATTAATTTATATTGACTTCTTAGTAAACTTTTAACTTCATTTAATCCTACTATTTCGCTTAATCTTGCTTCTAAGTCAAATTTTGTTTTTGCTTTAAAATTAAAGTTATCTCTTTCTAATAAGTCGATTTGCTTTGATTTGTCAGTTAAGTATTTTTTAGAAGCGTCAAGTATAGCATTTTCAACTATATTTCTAACAAATCTGGCATTACCTAAATCGTTTTTACCACTTATTTGATTTTTAGCAAATAAGTCTATTAAATCATGTTTAACATTTTTAGCAATTCTATATCCTTTAGATTTAGCAATATTGACAGCTATCTCATACATCTGTATTGGAGTATAATCATGAAAGTGAATAATATTTGCAAATCTTGATTTAAGACCTGGATTAAATGTTAAAAATTCCTCCATATCATTTTCATATCCCGCAAGAATTACTATTAAATCATCTCTATTATCCTCTACTCCTTTAAGTAATGCATCAACTATTTCCTTACCTACCTTGTCATCCTCACTCTCACATAAAGAATAAGCTTCATCTATAAATAACACGCCACCAATAGAAGAATTTATAATATCTATCGTTCTTTTAGAAATATCCAATGTATTTTCTGATACAAAATCTGCTTTACTAACTTCTTTGTATACTCCTCTAGATAATATTCCAAGTGCATTTAAATACTCAAAAGTCACTCTAGCAGCATTGGTTTTACCTGTACCTGCATTACCTGCAAATATCATATTTAAAGATATATTTGAAGTTTTAAGTCCTAATCTTTCTCTTATCTTTTGGACTTTATAATTATTTTTTACATTGTTAAGGAAGTTTTTTAAATCTTCAATTCCAATTATAGAATTTAATTTATACTCTGCTTCTTCAAGAGTTGGCATTGAATAAGTACTTAAATTAAACTCTTCTTTATTTAATTTGCAATATATATCATTTTCTTTTACGTATATTATTATAGTTGTTCCTGCTTTTACTTGTTCTTCTCTTATAAAATTAGTTAATGGTCTACTTAACTTATATGATACGTATTCACTTATACCAAAGTTTGAATCTTTTTTATAAGTTTCTTGCAAAAATCTACATATACCAAAATATTCATCATCTTTATCATCTTCATTTATATCCAATGTGATTTTTATATTATATTCTAGTTCTTTATTTTTGATAGTTTTTAAAACTTCTTTTTTTACTATTTTATTTCTTTCAATAGTATTAAGAGGTTTTGTATGTAATATATTATCTACATTAGATTTAAAAGTTTTATTAAAATATTTATCTAACTCAAAATCTTCATCATTGCTAATATAGACTAAAAATTTATTATGACAAACTATTTTATTTATTTTATCTTTATCTTGCACATCTGCTCTTACTAAAAATTTGTTTTTTATAATATATTCATCATTTAGATTAAAACAAGTATTTGGATATACACTAGATAATACATGTAATATTTCACTACTTGCTTTTTCTATATTTTTAAACATCACACAAGCAGAGTTAGATCCTAACTTTTCATACAAGTCTGTTAAAAATGCATTATATCCTAAATTAAAATTATATGATCCTAAATCTATTTCATCTACCTGTGAATTTTCTATTACATCTGTATCTTTAAGATATTCAAATATTCGTCTTATACTAGTTTTTTTTGCTGTTTCTTTTTCTCCTACTAAAACTAATATTCCTTTTTCTTCTTTTGTAAGTTTATCTCTAAAGTACTTACATAAGTCATTAATGAAATTATTTTGACCTATAAGTTCTTTATTTAAACTTTTTTGAATTTCTATAAATTTATCATTTATATCAGTCATTTGTATCATCTCCTTAAAAGTTATAAGTATAACTTTGTTTCTAATCTTCTATCATAATCCGACCAACCATCACCATCTGAATTTGACTTTATCTGAGTTATTTTATTCATTGTAGCATCTATACCATCTGCAAAATTTAATATGAATGATTCTTCCATATTGCATTCTCTAGGTGAACCATACTCAAGCTTTCCATGATGTTGTACAATACAACCTTTAATTCTTCTTATGAAATCCTCACTAAATTTATAATCCATTTCATTTATTGCTCGATCTATAAGTTGAACTCCAATAGTTATATGTCCTTCTAGTTCCCCTTGTAATGTGTATTTAAATGGTCCATTAAAGTCTAATTCATAAAGCTTTCCTATATCATGTAATTTTGCACTTAATATTGCTATTTCTTTATGTTTGCAATCATACCTATCACAAAGTACTTTAGTTAGATGCATAACTCCCAATGTGTGTTCAGCTAATCCACCTATATAGTTATGGTGCATACTTACCCCACCTATGCCCATCTTAAACTTTTCCAAAAATTCTTTATTTTCAAAAAAGTATTTATTTAGCATTTTACCTTCTTCTGATTTTATATACTCATTACTTAAATTATCTATATCTTTCATTATATCTTCTATAGGTCTTTTTACCGTTGGAAGATAATCATCTAATTCATAATTATCATTAATTATATTTATATTTTTAACTTCATCCATAGTTGGTTCTTTTTTACTATCTATTTCTATAACTTGTCCTGGCTTTAATTTGAACTTATTAGATATTCTAGCTTTTATTTGCTCACTTCTATCAGTAAGTATATAAGTTGTCATATTACTATCTTTGTGTATTTTTTTCATTACCATAAGTGATGTTTTAAATTGTTTATTCATTTCTATATCTTTTAAAAATAGGTTCTTATGTGTCATAATATTAACTCCTTTTTTATTAATTAATAAATTTTAGCAATCTAGCTTTTACAACAATTTAAATTTAATATTTTTAAGCTAAGTAATATTTAATTAGTTATAATTTAAACAGTATATCTTTTATTACCTCAGCTGCTAAAACTAATCCACCACTTGGAGACATAAAAGATATACTTCCAGGTAATATTCTATGTCCATTTGATACTTTTTCTTTTAACTCTATTGGTTGTTCTGTTGAAAAAACTACTTTTAAATTATCTATTCCTCTATCTCTTAATTCTTTTCTCATTACTTTAGCAAGTGGACATGTATGTGTATTTGATATATTACTTACTTCAATTTTAGTTGGATTTAACTTATTTCCCATTCCCATAGAACTAATGATAGGTATATTTCTTTTGATACATTCTTCAACCAAATGTATTTTAGATGAAACCATATCTATTGCATCTACTACATAATCATAATTATTATTAAATATACTCTGACTAGTTTCATTATTAAATATTACTTTTATATCATTTACATTTACATTTTTATTTATATCCTTTAATCTTTCTTTTACTACCTTTACCTTATCTTTTCCTATATTTGAATTAAGACCTGGAAGTTGCCTATTTATATCTGTTATTTCAACTTCTGAATAATCTACTATTGTTATATTACCAATACCAGCTCTAACTAAAGCTTCTACACAAAAGCTTCCTACTCCACCCACACCTACTATTAATACATGTGAATTTTTAAGTTTATCTATTCCTTCTTTGCCTATTATAAGTTCTGTTCTTGTTGTAAATTTTTTTTCCATATAAAATACTCCTTTTATCTTGTATCTTAATTAGTATTTGCAAAATGTGTAAACTATATTAATTAGATATTTTTAAGTCATTTTATACAATATAAAAAGCTAAAATTAAATTAAACTTATTCTTTTTAATAATTTTTTATAATACACTAAATTTTTATGTTATTATTAATATAATGAATTTTAGAAGGAGGATATTTATGAGGATACTATTCACAGAGTGGGCTATGAATATAGCTGAACAAACTAAGGTTAGAAGTACTTGTGTATCTAGACAGGTTGGTGCGGTTATTTGCATGGATAAACAAATAATAAGTACAGGTTATAATGGAGCTCCTTCTGGTGCTATACATTGCACAGATATAGGTTATTGTGAAAGAAGAAAAAGAGATATCCCATCAGGTCAGGGACTAGAACTGTGTAGGGCTGGTCATGCTGAAGCCAATGCTATTATTCAATGTGCTAAAAATGGAACTAGCTGTAATGGAGCTGTTTTATACGTTACAACTCAGCCATGTGTATTTTGTTGCATATCTATAATACAAGCTGGTATAAAGAAGGTAGTGTTTAAAGGTGAATATCCTACAGGTTTAGGGCTTCAACTTCTAGAAGAATCTGGTGTTGAGTATATAAAGTACGAAAATGAACTTGAAAATGAAAGACAAGCTACTGAATTAAAAAAACTAAGCGAGACTAAAAGAATTGAAAAATTTTTAGAAACTCCTAAAAAATATTAATAGTAATTTCTGTAATAAAAAAAATATCTAAGTAATTATAATTACTTAGATATTTTTTTCTATAATAAATCCATATTTTTTAAAATCTCTATCTTATTCATATTAGTCATCTCAATATTTATAGGAGTTATTGATATATAACCATTTTCAGTTACACTTATATCACTATTCTCTTCTTGAACAATCTCTTTTATTTTTCCTCCTATCCAAACATATCTTTTACCATATGGACTTAATCTTTCTTCTATATCATTTTCATATTTTCTTATACCTAATTTAGTTATTTTAAATCCTTTTACATCTTTATCTGGTATATTTACATTTAATATACAATCATCAAATATGTGCATATCATTTTTAATATTATTAACAAGATTAACTACATAATCAGAAGCTTTTTTGTATTTTTCTTTTGATACTTTAAATGAATCATAAGAGATAGCTATTGATGGCTTATTTTGTATAAGACCTTCTATAGCTGCAGATACAGTTCCTGAATATATAACATCAGTTCCAAGATTTGCTCCATTATTTATTCCACTTAAAACTAAATCTATATTTACATCTTTAAAAATAGATTCTATACCTAGCTTAACACAATCTGCAGGAGTTCCACTTATAGAGTACGCTTTAATATTATCATCTATATATTCTTCATTAATCATTATTGGATTATGTATTGTTATCGCATGTCCTGTAGCACTTCTTTGAGTATCTGGAGCAACTACATAAACATTAGCTACATCCTTTATTGCTTTAGCTAATTCAATTATCCCATCAGCTTGAATTCCATCATCATTAGTTATTAATATATTCATAAATCTACTCCTAAATTTTTAATTTTAAAATCTTTTCTTCCTTTTATTTTAATATTATATTATTTATTTAAAATTCCTTCTATAAAATTTTTTATAAAATAAAAAAGCATCCAACTTAATGGATGCTTCGAATTTATATAATTATTGTTCATTTATACTTTCTAATTGATTTTCTAATAATCCAGCCCCTGCTGCTAATATAAATGGAACTATCATTAAACTTCCTAATACTATTGTCATATATAATCACTCCCAATGTTTTATTTATTTGATAAGTCTATTATATATGCTTAATCTTAAAAAAGCCTTGCACTAAACTTAAATAATTCTTACAGTTTTGATAGGTTTATTTCTATTGTATTTTTCTTTTAATAATCGATAGAATAAAAAAAGAAAACTAAATAAATCAAATTTAAATTCCATACTATAAATATTTAACCTTTTAGAGTCTCACTGCAAATAGCATTTAAGCTCTCAAAGATATTTATCTCCTTAAGGAGATCTGTTTTAAATCTAAAAGTTGATTTGTTTAGTTTTCTATAATATATTTATACCTCGTTTTATTTAAAATAAACATCTTTTTAGAAAATTTTTCAAATAAATAAAATAAAAAAGGAGTATCTTTAGCTTAGATGCTCCTTTTGCTGTTTATTTAGTAATTTAAATTAACATCTTTAAATTTTTTATAATAATTATATTAATTCTAAATACTTAGAACTGACATAACCAAGCCCTTTATTACCTTTAAAACCTTCTATACTAACCCATCCATTTAAACAGTATTGTAAATTAAGGATATCTCCATATTTAACTTGTCCTATAACATTATGTTCGACTCCTCTATCATATCTTACATTTAATACATCTACTATTACCTTAGCTTTTCTTCCTGAATAATCTCCATTTGCAAAACCTTCATCTGGATTTGTAGACTCTTTCCAAGTAACACCATTAAATTTACATATTCCTTTTGCTATTGCTTTAGCAAATTTGTCTTTATTATTCATTATTAAGTTATAATCTTCTTGATTTGTTATAAATCCTAATTCAACTAGACAAGCTGGCATATTAGTTTCTCTTACAATATGCAAATTACCTTCTTTAACACCTCTATTTTTAGTATAAAGACCTTCTTTTATTAACTCATCTTGTATAGCATCGGCTAAGGCTCTATACTGAAATTTATAACAATAAGTTTCTAAACCTTGAACAGTTGAATTGTCAGAAGAATTACAATGTATAGATACAAAACTGTTAACACCTAAATTATTGGCATTATTAGTTCTTTCTGTTAAACTTAAAAATATATCTGTAGTTCTAGTATTCATATTTTCTATATCCTGACCTTCTAGATACCTATTTATTCTATTAGTCACATCTAAAATTATATCCTTTTCAAATACATTATTAACTCCTAATGCTCCACTATCTTTTCCACCATGTCCTGCATCTAACATATTTTTTTTCATAATTAATACCTCCTAAAACTTTATTATTTTTTATTTATAAAGATAAATAGAGTTCATTTATAAGCCTTGTTCATTAACTAAAATAACTAAAATTTTTAAAGTGTTGCTCTATAAAATATGATTTTTTTCTAAAATTTGTTAAATAAAATTAAAGAAATCGTTAAATTTCTCCACTTTTATTCTTATTTTTTATATTTGATTTTTTGTTATCTTATTCTAATTATTCTAATGCTTCTACTAGTCTAACTATAGTTAAGTACTAAATATTAATTTATTTAAATCATTTTTAGTAAATTTTAAATTTAAATTACTAGCTTTGTTTTTCTTAATTCTATAATTTCTGTGCTATATGTTCAAATATCATTAGAAAGTCATTTTCTAACAAATTTAAAACTTCTTCTTTGCATAAAAACAACACCTATTTAGGTGTTTTGTTAATTGTTCTAATCTTAATTTTTTATAAGGTATTAAAATCTACTGTAAAATTTGTTGAGTTAGTTTTAATATAAAGATAAGTATGAATAAACGCTCTAATGTGCTAAAAGAAATGGATAAAGAAAAGCCTAATAAATTAAGTAATTTACTATTAATAATGTCAGTCTTTAGTTAGTAAAAATCTTTATTTTGCATAAATGTAAGTTACAAGTCAGTAAGTAAATCACCATAAATAGAAATATTTAAACTAAATACAAGTAATATGCTTATTTCTATATATTAAACATATTACTTGTAAGATTAATTTTACTCATATACTGAATATTTTTCCCATATTTGTTCTAAATCATCAAAGTATGATTTTATATCTTCTTTTTCCTTCATTCCTATAGATACTACAAGTGCATTACAGATACTAAGTGCTGGAACTAACGAATCAACAAATGATGCCATATTACTTTTAACTAAAAGAGTAGTATCTGATATTGTAGCTATTGGAGCAAATAAACTATCTGTTATAGATATTACATGAGCTCCTTTGCCTTTTGCATAATCTACAACTTGATAACTTTTCGTTGAGTATCTAGGGAAACTTATAGCAACAACTACGTCTTCTTCTGTAACTCTTACTACTTGTTCAAAAGCATCTCCCATATCCATTCTTATAATATGTACATTGTCTAATATTATATCTAAGTAAAATCCTAAATATTGAGCTATACTAAATGAACTTCTCATCCCTAATATATATATTTTTCTAGCTTTTAAAAGTTTATCCGAAGCTTGTTGGAATGTTTCTTCATCCAAATCATCTAAAGTATGTCTTATATTGTCTATATCACTTTTTAATACTTTATTTAATATTTTACAATCATCTGAGTATTCTTGATTCATTTCAACTCTTTGTACTGTGGTTAACTTATTTTTTATAAGTTCTTGAAGTGCATCTTGAAGTTTAGGATATCCTGAAAATCCTAAAGCATTTGCAAATCTTACTACAGTAGATTCACTTACCCCTACTTCTTCTCCAAGTTTTGAAGCTGTCATAAATGCTACTTTATCATAATTTGATATTAAGTATTGAGCTATAAGTTTTTGCCCTTTACTAAGTCTTGGATATTGTTTTTGAATATCATCAATTAACTGTTTACTATCTTTAAAATCTTTAGTTTCGTTCATATTTATCTCCTCATATCTACTAATGATTTTTAATTTACATATTAATCTTTAACTTTGTTTTTCATATAACAAATATATTATATCACCTTTTTATATATTTTGAATAATATATAAGCTTTTTATCATAATAAATTAATGAAAGTTGTTATAACTGCAGAATTAAAAAATTCTATAAATAATGCACCTACTAAAGGTAGTATAAAAAATGCACTTGGAGATGGACCATACTTGTTTGTTACTGATTCCATATTAGCTATCCCATTAGGTGTAGCTCCCATACCAAAACCACAATGTCCTGCTGATAATACTGCTGATTTATAATCCCTTCCCATAATTCTAAATGTAACAAAGTATGCAAATATAGCCATTAAAATAGTTTGTAAAGATAATAAAGTTATTATTGGTATAGCTAAGTCTACAAGTTCCCATAATTTTAAACTACACATTGCCATTGACAAAAAAAGTGATAAGCAAATTGAACCAATGCTAGATACTTCTGATTCTGATATAGTCCATATTTCTTTTATATCTGAAATATTTCTCATTATAGCAGAAACTATCATTGCTCCTATATATCCAGGCATCGTTATCCCTATTTCAGAAAATATATTTGATACTATCGTTCCAAGTCCCATAGCTATTATTATTTGCATAGATGCATTTACTAAATTGCTTTCAGATAGTTTTTTTGAAATTTCACAACAAGTTCCATCATCTTCTAAACTAACTTCAGCTAATTCTTCGTAATTACTTTTTTCATATTCCTCTGGTCTTAAGTTAAACTTTTCAATTAATTTATTAGCTAAAGGCCCTCCTATAATACTACCTGCAACTAATCCAAAAGTTGCACAAGCCATAGCTATGCTAAGTGCTCCTTCTAATCCATTAGCTTCTATAAGTGGACCAAAAGCTCCTGATGCTCCATGTCCTCCAGTCATAGATACAGATCCTGCAATAAGCCCAAGTAATGGATTAACCCCAATAATTTTAGCAGATATTACTCCTAAAAAATTTTGTGATAAAACTAATAAAACTGCCACAATTAAAAATTTAATAACTGCTGAACCACCTTTTTTTAAAACTTTGAAACTTGCAGTAAATCCAACAGTCGTAAAAAATGCTGTCATAAGAATATTTTGAAGAGTTGTATCAAATGAAATTGCAACTATATTATTTTGCCTTAGTATAAATGCTATAATTGCAAAAGAAAATCCACCAACCACAGGTGCTGGTATACAATATTTTTTAAATATATTGACTCTTTCTTTTATAAAAGAGCCTATAATAAGTACAATAGTAGTAAATGCAATACTTTGAACTATATCTAAATTCATTGTAAGCATTTTTAATTCACTTGAAAATTCAAACATACAATCCCCACCTTTAATTTTCTACTGTATCCGTTACAATTCGATGAATCAATTTAATAATTAAATTCTTTTGATTTTATTTTCTGAAAATTTACAGTAAAAATTTTTCATATTTTAAGTTTTAATAGTAAATTATCTTAAAATATGAAAACTCATTTTCACTTTATATTTTTTTAATTAATACTTTCTTTTTTAATTAGCATAAGCAATTAATGAACACCCAAGTTCAAAAGCTCTTTCATTTAAATTTTCAGTCCCTTTAGGAACTCTAGCTAATATAGCTTTTTTTAACATTTGTTTATCTATACCTTCTAATAACTCATTTATAACCCCTAATGCAACTATATTAGAAACCATAGATTTCCCAAGCTTATTTTTACTACTTTCTATTATAGGTACATTAAATATTTCCATTTTTCTTTTTTCTAAATTATTTATTTCTACAGTAGAGTCTACGATTACAATTCCATCTTCTTTTACAGTGTTAATATACTCATTAAAAGATTTTTGTGTTAAACACAATAGTATATCAGCTTTTCTAACTTTTGGAAAATTTATATCCCCATCACTTATTATAACTTCAGCTTTACTTGCTCCACCTCTTGCTTCAGGGCCATATGATTGAGTTTGAACAGAGTTTAAATTTGATAAAATTGCTCCTTCTGCAAGTATTATACCAGCTAAAATAAGCCCTTGACCACCAGAACCACTAAGTCTTATTTCTTTTCTCATATTCATATCTCCTTATAATCATTTTACCCTTTCTATTATTTTTTCATATTCTTTAGTATACTCTGGCATCTCAACATCTCTAAATATACCATAGAAGTTTTTATTTTCTAATTTCTCTTTAGGCAACTTATCTTTTAATGCTATATCTACATAGTTATCTTTTAATAAATTCATAAGAGCAACGGCAGACCCTTTTTTATTTTTTCTGCCATAATAAGTTGGACATATGCTCATTCCTTCTACTACAGAAAATCCTTTATGACTTATCCCCTTTTTTATATATTCTATCATTTGCTTTGCATGATATGCAGTTCCTCTTGCTACAAATGTAGCTCCTGCACCTTTTGACAACTCGCATATATCAAATGGTTTATCTATATTTCCATATGGAGCTGTTGTTGCAAAATCATTAGTATTAGTTGTAGGAGAATACTGCCCTCCAGTCATGCCATATATATTATTATTAAATACTATAGTTGTTATATCTATATTTCTTCTACATGCATGTATAAGGTGATTTCCTCCTATAGCTGTACAATCTCCATCTCCAGTTACAACTATAACATGCATATTAGGATTTGCAAATTTAACTCCTGTTGCAAATGGTATTGCTCTACCATGAGTAGTATGAAGTGTATTAAAATCTAAATATCCAGATGCTCTTGATGAGCATCCTATTCCTGATACTATGCATACTTTATCTTTATCAAGATTTAATTCTTCTATAGCTTGTGCTATTGATCTCATAAGAATTCCATGACCACATCCAGGACACCATATATGCGGTAATCTATCTGCTCTAAAATTATTTTCTATAATGCTACTTGGCATTTTACCACCTCCATAACTTTATCTATTACTTCATCTGGCGTTATAATATCTCCATTGTACTTATTAATGCCAATTACATTACACTCTTTATGAGCTGCTCTTTTAACTTCTAGTAGCATTTGACCATAGTTTAATTCTGGAACATATATATTTTGAACATTCTTACTTAACATATTTACTTTTTCTTCTGGGAATGGCCAAACTGTTTTTATCGTAAATAATCCAGCTTTTATCCCTTTATCTCTTAAAGTGTCTACTGCATCTTTTGTGCATCTACTCATACAACCAAAAGTTATAAATAGTTCTTCACAGTCATCTACTTTATATTCTTCATAAATTAATATATCATCTAAATTTTTATCTATCTTTTTCATTAATCTATCCATTAGTAATTGAGTTTGTTTTGTACTGTTTGTTGGGAATCCTGTTTCATCGTGCATAAGACCTGTTACATGATATCTATATCCATCTGAGAAGTTTGCTATTGGTGGCACTAGAGTTGATTGGTCATATATTTTATAATCATTTTTATCTATATTAATTTTCATTCTATTATATACTTCAAGTTCATCTTCTTCAGGCATTTCTACTTTTTCTCTCATATGCCCTATTACTTCATCTAATAATAAAATTACAGGTGTTCTATATTTTTCTGAAAAATTAAAAGCTTTAACAGTTAAATCAAATGTATCTCTTACTGTTGTTGGTGATAATGCTATTATAGGATGGTCTCCATGAGTTCCCCACTTAGCTTGCATTAAATCTCCTTGAGCTGGGGATGTAGGAAGCCCTGTACTTGGCCCACACCTTTGAACATTTACTATTACACATGGTATTTCAGCAAGTGAGGCATATCCAATATTTTCTTGCTTTAACGAAAATCCTGGCCCACTAGTAGCAGTCATAGATTTAAGTCCTGTAAGAGATGCTCCTATAGTAGCTGCCATAGATGCGATTTCATCTTCCATTTGTATAAATTTACCACCTACTTTTGGTAACATAAATGAGGAAATTTCCGCTATTTCTGTAGATGGTGTTATTGGATAACCTGCAAAAAACTTCATACCTGCATATAATGCTCCATGTACACAAGCTTCATTTCCTTGTAACAATTTAACCTTCTTACACATACCATTTCCCCCCTTGTTAATTTTCATCCTTAGATATATAAATAGCATAATCTGGACATCTAAGTTCACATAATCCACAAAGTATGCATTTTTCTATATCTTCTACACCTATTATGTTCTTCTCTAACTTTAAAATATTTTTAGGGCAGTATTCTACGCAAATACCACATCCTTTACACCAGTTAGTATTTAACACAAGTTTACCCTTTTTCAAAATTATCCCCCCAAAACTTTTACTTTCACTATAAATAGTAACGATTTTATATATAAAATGCAATTATTATTTCATTATTCACAATTTTTATTCAATTTTGCAATTTTAATTACTATAATTTCATAATCAACTTTTTAAATTACTATATAATATAAAATTAAAATTTAATTTTATATTAAACATATTGTATTTCCTTACTTTATATATATTTTATTTTTCAATTCAAATTTTTTCTTTATAACTTTATTTATACTTTATATTTTAAAAAATAATTTATCCAAATTTTTTCTTTCAATATAAAATAAAAAATACATCGTATACAATTTTAAATAATATACAAATTTTATTTCTTTTTATAAATTTCTATTCTTAATATAATGAGAATATAACATTTTATTAAAAAAGATATAGCTACTATATTTAAATATAGTAGCTATATCTTTTTTAATATTCTTTTTTCTTTTCTATAAGTATAAGTCTTGGTGGGTTATTTACTTGATTTACAAAATTGCAATTTAAAACATTAAAATTAGATTGATCTAATTTACTTGCATAATCAAAAACTGCATTACATTCATCCATTCCACCTTCATGTCCTGTATAAATAGCTATACTTATAACGCCATGTGGTTTTAATAAATTTAGACTTTTCTTTATAGCTTGAAGTGTTGTATCTGATTTAGTTATTATTTGGTGCTTGGCTCTAGGTAAATATCCCAAATTAAATAAAACACAGCTAACTTCATTTTTTACATATGCATCTATATTTTCATGTCCATCAAGAATTAAATTAACTCTATTTAGTAAATTTTCTTTTTCTAGTCTTTTTTTAGTACTTTTTATAGCTTCTTCTTGTACATCAAAGCTATAAACAACTCCATTTTCACCAACCTTTTGTGCAAGATATTTTGTATCATATCCATTGCCCATTGTAGCATCTATAACTGTATCACCTTCATTTATTACATCTTCAAGCAATACTTTATTCAAATCTGTAACTTTAGTTAAATATTTTGCTTTAATCATATTATACATCCTCTTATTTTAATTTCTTTAGATAATTTACTTCTTCTGTTGTTAAATGTCTATATTTACCTATCTCAACATCTTTTAATACAATTTTACCCATAGCTTTTCTTCTTAAGTTCATAACTGGATGATTTATAGCCTTACACATTTTTCTAACTTGTCTATTTCTTCCTTCATGAATTTTTATTTCACATACAGCATAATTTTTTTCAATATTTTTCTTAACTATCTTTATTTTAGCTGGAGAAGTTTTATAGTCTTCTATATATAATCCTTTTTCAAAGTTTATTATTTCATTTTGTGTTGGAATTCCTTTAACTGTAGCTATATAAGTTTTATCTACTTCATGTTTTGGATGAGTTAACTTATATGTCAAATCTCCATCATTAGTTAAAAGTAATAATCCACTAGTTTCGTAGTCTAATCTTCCTATAGGATACACTCTAGCATCTATATCTTTTACTAAATCTATAACACTTTTTCTATCAAATTGATCTTTAACAGTTGTTACATATCCTTCAGGTTTGTTTAACATTATGTATACTAATTTTTCTTCTAATCCAATTAACTTTCCATCCACTTCTACTTTATCTTTTTTTTCATTTATTTGAAATGATAATTCATTTATTAATTTTCCATTTACCTTAACTCTATTTTCAAGTATTAACTCTTCTGCCTTCCTTCTTGATGCTATTCCACAAGAAGCTATATATTTATTAATTCTCATGATGTTCTCCTTATATTTAAATTATTCACATTAGATTATTATACTATAATTTTTAAAATAATTTTATAATTTCATATTATTTTATTAATAATATTTGGCAAAATTAATAATATTATTATAAATACTCCTAAAGGAGGTACTATTTTGATTTCAAGAGATAATATTAAGTATTGTTTGTTTGTGGTGTTTATTTCTTTATTAATATATAAAGCTATAGACAATCCTTATGCATTTATATCAAGTATTAATGGAGTAATTAGATTTCTAAGTCCATTTATAATAGCTGTAATAATGTGCTTACTAATAAACCCTTTAATTATGTACTTAGAAAATAAATTTAAATTACCTAGACTTTTTAATATATTTATATCTTATATACTACTATTTTTATTATTAGGATTTGGACTTAATTTATTAATACCTTCATTATTAGATACTTTAAATACAATTATTTCAGAAATACCTAACTATATAAATAATATAGATTTATTTTTAAATAAGTATATGTCTAAAACAGATATATTTGATAATTTAATACCACACGTTCAACAAAATCTAGACTCTATATTAAAGAACATAGTTGATATATTAAGTAAAATTTCATCAAATCTTTTAATTTATATACTTAGTATAACATCTTTATTTTTTAATATGATAATAGGCATAATCTTATCTATATATATTTTATATGATAAGGAAGAAATATTGACCAATTTAAAAAAGCTATTATATTCTAGTGTATCTAAAAAAAGATCATCTAAAATAATTGAATTCTTTGATATAGTAAATGAAATTTTTTATCATTATATAATAGGAAAATTTATAGACTCAATAATTATAGGAGTAATAGCTTTTATAGGTTTTAAATTTTTTATAAATATAAAAAGTAGTATATTTTTATCATTTATTGTATTTATAACCAATATGATACCTTACTTTGGTCCTTTTATAGGTGCTATTTTCCCAATATTTATGACTTTGATTTATAGTCCTATAAAGGCTCTTTGGGTAGCATTATTTTTACTTGTACTACAACAAGTTGATGGAAATATAATAGGTCCTAAGGTTATGGGAGATTATGTAGGGCTTAGTCCTCTTTGGATAATTTGTGCTGTATTAATAGGAGGGTCTTTATTTGGATTAGTTGGCGTATTTTTATCAGTTCCTATAGCTGCTATTATTAAAGTGTATTTATGCAAGTATATAGATAAAAATTTAAATATAAAAAGTTCAAAATAAAAAAAGAGGTAATACCTCTTTTTTATTTTGAATCTATAATTTAATTAATTACCTAATCCTACATTACTTTGTGATATTTGATTATTTTCAAAATTTTGATTATTATCTTGTTGAGTAACTTGATCTTGATTTATGGTAGGATTATTTTGTAAATCTCCTGAATTTATTACATTATCAGTTGCATTTTGATTGTTTGTATCAAAACTACCATTTTGTTGGTTATTCTGATTTAATTGATTTTGATTTAATATGTTTTCTTGTTTTCTAGCTTCTTCTAATGCTTGTTGTTGAGCTTTTAATGCCTCATTATTAATTCGTTCTGTATCTTTTTTAATAGATTCTTTTGCACTTTCTTTTCTTTTTTTTGCTTGAGATAATTTCTCATTTAGCAAATTTTGGTATTCTTCTTTCATCTCCATTGCTTTTTCTCTGGCTTCTAAGCTTCCATCACTTAATTTTACTGTTTCATCTAATAGTTTTATTGCTTTATGATAATTTCCATCTTCTTTATATTTTATAGCTTTGCTTATGTTCATAGCTTGTATGTACATAGTTCTAGCATCATCATTTTCACTATCTTTATTTACTGCTTTTTGTAAGTATTCAATAGCTTCTTTATAGTCTCCTTTTTCTAATGCAGATTCGCCTAAACTAAACTCATTACCATCTTGAGATTTTTTAGAACATCCAACAGTCATAATGGAAATAATAGCTATTAATAATATAATTTTCTTCATTAAATCCCTCCTTATAGATATATATATTATCATAAATATATCATTTTAGGGAAAAATATATTTTTTTGTATTTTCTTAATGTTTGTTTTAATTAATAGTCTTTTAATTTATGTATTTATAAATATAAGACCACATGGTCTTATATTTATAAATAGTATGTTAAATTATTTAAACTTAAATCTATTATTTTTACATTTTTATTGATAGGCTTTATTCTATACTCATCTATTAATTTTTCTTGCGTTATTATTAATACTTCAGGTATTTCAAAAAAAGGTATAGTCGAATTTGTAATTTTATATGGCAAATTTTTATATTTACTTCCTTTAAAAACATCACTTAATTTTATATCTATCAATTTTTGTCTTAATTTTTTATCCTTATCTAAATATTCAATATATATATCATACTTATCTTTATCAATAGTTATATTTCTATAAAACCTTTTTATTTCATATCCTGATGCTTCCATCTTTAGCGCCACTTCTGAGCCTATTATTACTTTTAAAAGTTCTTTTCCCTTGTAAACTTTACCCCCATTTAAATAATATATCCCTGAACTATCTTTATACTCTCCATATGATATATTACATGGGTACTTTCTTAAAGTAAATTCTCTGCACATCTTCCTTAATGTCTTTTTGTAAGGAGATTTTACTATTTTTCTTTTTTTAGAAAAAAACTTATTAAATTGTTGCTCTGTTGCACATCTTAATTGGCTCATTAAAACTAATATCTCCTTTTCCATGCCTAACATTATGCTATTCTCCTTGATGTATATTATGACAAGTCTTAATTTCATTATATTAAATCTTTAGAATAAAATTTACACTTTATAAAAAAAAGTATAGACTTTCGTCTATACTTTTTTTATTTTATATAATTATTTCTTTTACTTCTTCTTCATTTTTATAACTTTTTAATTCTCTATATAATATAACCGCTGTTATAACAGTTGCTAAAAAGTCTGCAACTGGTTGTGCATACCAAACTCCATTTAATCCAAAAATCTTAGGTAATATTAATATCATAGGAATTAACAAAATTACTTGTCTAAGTAAACTAAGTACCATAGCAATCTTAGCCTTACCTATTGATTGAATATAATTTGAACCAGTTATTGATATACCTATTATTGGTAACATTAGTAAGTATATTCTAGCCCCATTTATTGATATTTCCATAAGTTTAGGATCTTTATTAAATAATCCTACTAAAACTTCTGGTATAGTTTGCACTAATAACCATCCAGTAGTCATTATAATTATTGCTAATAATGCAGATAACTTAAATGTTTTATTGGCTCTATCATATTGTTTGGCACCAAAATTAAATCCTATTATAGGTTGAGCTCCTTGATTAAGTCCAAATATAGGCATTAAAAATATCATAGATATAGATGATATAGTAGCCATTGCACCTATTGCCAAATCTCCACCATATGTTTTTAATGCATTGTTTGATATAACTTGAACTAAACTCGTAGCTAACTGCATAGCACATGGTGCTGATCCTATTGCAAAAATCATCTTTACTAATGATTTATCAAGTTTTAAACTAGATTTTTCAAATTTTAAATTAGATTTACCTTTTATATAATAAGTAAGTCCCCATATAGCTGTTACTATTTGTGATATAACTGTTGCAATTGCTGCTCCTTGTATACCTAATTTAAATACAAATATTAATAAAGCATCTAAAACTATATTTGTCATACAACCAGCAATCATTATCATAGCAGCTAGTTTAGGGTTTCCATCTCCTCTTATAGTGTTATTTAATGTGTAACCTAACATATTAAATATACTTCCACCTAGGATTATATATATATAATCTTTAGCATATTGAAGTGTTGCTTCACTTGCTCCAAATAATTTTAATATTATATCTCCAAATAGTATACCTAATATACTTATTATAAATCCGATAATTATTGATAATGATATACCATTTCCTATAATTATCTGAGCATCTTCTATTCTTTTTTGCCCTAATTTTATAGATATATTCGTAGTAGCACCTATACCTATAAGCATTGAAAAAGCTAAAATTATAGTCATTATAGGTAAACAAATTCCAACACCTGTTATAGCAAGCGGACCTACATTAGGTATATTACCAATAAAAATTCTATCAACTACATTGTAAAGTGCATTTACCATCATACCTATAATTGCAGGTACAGAATATTTTAGTAAAAGCTTTGGTATTGAATCTGTACCTAATATGTTTTCATTTTTCATATATTTCCTCCCTTATATTTTTGTACAAACTTTTTTAAGAAGAATCATTAATGTATTTCTTTCTTCTTCATTTAAATTAGCAGTTCTTTTTTCTTCTAACTTATCCATAATATTATATATAGTATTTTTAGCACACTTACCTTTGTCACTTAAATATATTTTGTAAGCTCTTTTGTCAATTTTATCTTTTTCCCTTATTAAAAACCCTTCTTTTTCTAGTTTTTTTATAGCTCTTGCAGTTGTACCTTTATCTATATTAAGTGAATCTGCAATTTCTTCTTGATTTTTACCATCACCCCTATAAAGTTCCAATAAAAACATTACTTGCCCTGATCCTATTCCTAAATCATTAAGTTCTTTAGATATAAATGCTCCACCTTTTCTGTATATTTGGGATATATATCTTCCAATATGTTCACACTCTTTATTCATATTAAAGCCTCCCCTAAAAATAAAAAATAGTTGCAGTAACAACTAATTTAGTATACATCAATTTAGTTGTCATTGCAACTATTTTTTATTTTAAAATTTTATTTATATATCCAAATATTCTTTTAACGTCTAAAAATATAAGAAGTCGCTTATATTTGCGACTTCTTCTTATAATTATTATTTTTTAGTAGTACTATCATTTTTATCTATGTTAACTTCAGTTTGCTTAATCTGTTCATTTTTACTATCTATACTAAGATTATCAAAATCTGTAACATCTATTGAACCCGATTGTCCTTTTTCATATCCAAACTTTACACTATCTCCTTCTTTAGTTAAAGGAACTTCATTTGACACCTTAGATGATACTAAAAGTATAGAATTTTTTAAGGTATCTACAGTAAAATAATAAGATGTATTCCCATCTACTACATCTGAATTTATTCGCTGAATTATTCCAGTTTTTGATTCCTTATTAGTTTCATTTTCTACTTCTATGTTATTTCCTTTTGATTTTAATTGTTCTTTATAATTTCTATACGCTTCTTCCGTAGTATCACCTATTCCAACAATATTAAAGTCTTCAACTGATACAAATGCCACCATTTTGACTAACCCAGCTTTATCTTTTAAAGACATTACATATGTAGATTTTCCTAATATATTATACATTACAGGGAATGTTGCTTCATAATTTTTTTCTTGAACTTTACCAGTTGCAGAGACCATAGCTGCAGTTTCAGTAGCACCTGGCTGTCTATATAATTTAGCTTCTTTAGTTCTAGTATCTACTAACATAAATCCTATTGTAGAATCATCTGCTCCAGCTGATGTTATTCCTGTATACCAATAAGATTTACCATCATCGCCATACACCAAAGATGTTCCTTCTGTAGCAACTAATACACCTTTTTCTGATATAACTGAATTTAAAAAGCCATTAATATATGTTCCCCAATCATTTATTTGATTTGTTATAAATTCTTGTGGCTGTATTCTATCTATCCATTTTGGTGCATTATTTATACCATAACTTTTAACTTCTCCTGTTTGAGCATCTACTGTTGCAATACCTTTAGCATTTTTACCTTCGTATCCAATAGCATTTTCATAAAGTGTAACTACCCAATATGGTTTTCCTTTATCATCTATTTCTAGAGTAAAATCTGTCATTCCTACATTAACATATCCTTTTAAATACATATGTCGTTTTAAATCTTGATGTAAATAAGCCTCTGGCTGATAAACGATTTTTATAGGCTTACCATCAACATCTTGTACTAATCTTATATCTTGAGGATTAGTAGCTGATACCATAACGTAGCCGTTTGTACCACTCATATTAGTAACCCATTTTATTAAATCTCTATGTACTAATGGTGCAACCCAATACAATTCCCCATCTATACTTTGTATATGAAACTTTCCAAGTTTCGATACACTACCTATTGCAGGAACTTCACCTAGTTTTTTATCTCCTAGTTTCATAGCCATTTCTTCATCAACTAATCTAATTTCATTTACACTTACAGGACTTACATCTTTAGTAAAGTTACTTTCTTTAACTTCTCCTAATAAATTTCTATAAGCTTTAGAATGTAATACAGGTGATGATGTTATAAATGGAACAATAATTATATAAATTATTAATGCTATAGCTATTGAGAAATTTGTTTTTGCTAATTTAGATGTTTTTTCTTCTTTATCAAACATCATGTCTAATACTCCAGCTACTACAAAAAATATGGCCAAAGTAGAAAATAGTGAAGTGAAATCCAACCTAAGTACAGGTAATTGTATTATTGCATATATTCCTACAATTACTAACGATATCCCATATGTTTGCAAAAACTTTTTCATTTATTACTCCTTCCTAATTTTTTTAATATTTTTAATATTTGTTAATATTGATTATATCCATTTTTTGCAAAAAAATAAATACCCCTAGTAATTATAAGGAGTATTTTAAAATAAATTTTATACACTACTTAAACTGTATTCAAATATTTTTTCCTTAGCTTTATATTCACTTAATAATCCCTCATATTCTAAGGTCAAATCACCATGATTAAAAAAGTCACTTGGTCTTATTGCATATGACGGTTTATCAAATAAACTTATATTGCTTTTCTCTAGCATATCTGCTACGAAATGAGAACACACGTACTTGTATTCAGCTTCTCTAGGTTTATTTCTAGATAAGTATATAAGTGCTAAAACATCATAATCATATTTGTTTCTATTTGCACTTACATTTAGTATGTTTTTATATAAATTATTATATTGTTCATTTGTTACATATAAAGAGTATACTCTACATCTTGTATTTGTTTTTATAGCATATAATCCTTCATTTATATTTTCTTCTACGAAACCTGCAAATAAAGGAGTTTTAGGATTTAATCTTCCAAATGAATACATAGGTCTTAAATCCTTATTAAGTGCTATTGATACGTGTGCGTAAGGAGTTTTGGTTATTCTTTTTATTAAATAAGAAAGAGCAGTTCCTGTATATGTTGTTATTATATATATCTTCTGCATTTTATTAACCCCCAAAATCTAACTTTATAATCTACTTTATGATAACTACTCTATTTTATCACCATTTTAATTAAACTTCAAATATTGTTTTTGTTATAAATTTAACTATCAATTGGATTTTAATTTAAATTTCCCTTTTTTGAATTTTATGTAAATTTACTGTTTTATTATTTATAATAAATATATATATGTATTATACCTTTATTTTATACAAGGTTGTTTCTTTTTACTTACCTTTTTTAAGAACTTGTCTAAAATAGTCTCATTTTTAATATTATTTAATATAATATAGTATATTTAAAATTTACGTATTATTATTATGATTTTTTAAAATAATATTAATGACAACTTTATTTTTTTAAGCAATCTATGGGAGGTAATTATATGAAACTTAGTCAAGAACAATTAATATTAAAAAGAGATAACAGATGTATAGAATGCGGTTGTAAACTAAATGGTTTATCTTATTCTAATTATTTTGAAATAAATACAAATATTAAAAACTTTAAATCTGATTTGTGCCCAAATTGTTTATCAAATAAAAAATAAGACTATACTTAAGTGTAGTCTTATTTTTTATTATTAATTTTTTTATTTATTTTATTTCCCAATATCCAAAATATTATTATTAATACTATTAAAGATGTAACTTTTATAGGATTTTTTATAAAACTTTCTATATCGTTGCCTATATAACTTATCACTAAAAACATTATAAATTTACCTAATATCATACCTGGCACAAAATTGCTTAATTTCATTTTTGATATGCCTGATGTTATAGTAACCAAAAAATCTGGTATAAAAGGACATAAATATGTTATAAATATCATACTAAACCCTTGTTTTTTTGCCCAAGCTTTAAAGTTATCTATTTTTTGATTATTTATTTTTTTTATAAATTTACAGTCAGAAAATTTACTACTTAATAAAAATAATGCAATAGAACCTATAACTGACCCTATCCAAGATATAAAAAAACCCATCCATACACCAAGTACAAACGCATTAGCTCCAATTATGGCAACAAGTGGCAATGCTGGTATAAAAGTTTCTATTAATATTATTACAAACCCTATAACAGCCACTAATAATTTATAATCTTTCAAGTTATATATTATTTGTTCCATATATTAACACCTGCCTAATTTACTAATTTATACTTTTAGTTAAAACTTTAATAGCTATTTTTAGTTTTCCTATTCTAAAATTATATATTCTTATATTTATACAATTAAACATAATAGTATATAATAAAAAAAGCTTTGTTCATCATAGTGAACAAAGCTTTTTACCATTTAATCATTTTTTGAATTAAATATTTCTTTATCTAGTTTTCCTAGTGAATTCCCCACTACTATAGATGATGTAGTAGCCCCGTTTACATTTATCATA
>NZ_BAAACP010000024.1:0-24927 GCF_039521565.1 Paraclostridium tenue | reverse complement strand
TTATAGCAAAGAGGATACACCTGTTCCCATTCCGAACACAGAAGTTAAGCTCTTTAGCGCCGATGGTACTTGGTGGGAAGCCGCCTGGGAGAGTAGGACTTAGCCACGTAATCTTTTTTTATTTATTTTTAATATTTATTAGATATTAAAGGATTTTGTATACTCATGTAGAATTTATTTTATATGGGGTAAAACTTTTACATCAAAGAATTTCAAAACTAAATAAATTTAGATATATTTAGGTTCTTATATTTAAGATTAATAGGGAAAGAGGTGTAAATCCTCTACAGTCCCCGCTACTGTAATGCAGACGAACTCTATTTACCACTGTTTTATACGGGAAGGTTAGAGTAAGGTTGAAGCTAAGTCAGGAGACCTGCCTTGTATATTATAGCTAGGTTCTCGGGGTTATAGAATTTAAATGTCAAAAATTTTTATTACATTATAATGCACTTAAAGACTTAACTCTAAAGTTAAGTCTTTTTTTATATCGAAATATAAGGAGGTAGTTATGCAACTTTTAAAAAATACAGTTGAAAATATACATCCACTAAGCGAATTACATATGAAAGCTTCAAAAGAAAGATTAGATAGATTAATAAAACCGGTTGGTAGTTTAGGTAAATTAGAAGATATATGCATACAGTTGTCAGGTATAACTAAAAAGAAATACTTTGATACTGATAAAAAAGTGATCATAGCATTTGCAGGAGATCATGGAGTTTATGAAGAAGGAGTTGCACCAGATCCTCAAATAATAACTAAACTGCAATTTCCTAATTTCACAAAGGGGTTATGTGGTGTAGGTGCAATATCTAAATTCGTTAACTCAGATGTGATAGCAGTAGACCTAGGTATAAACACGGATGATAATTTAGAAGGAGTCCTAAATTATAAAATTAGAAAAGGAACTTCGAATATGGCTAAAGGTCCAGCTATGACTAGGGAAGAAGCTATTAAATGCTTAGAAATAGGGATAGAGATAACAAATGATTGTATATCTAAAGGTTATAATCTTATAGGTATTGGAGAAATGGGAATTTGTAATACTACTCCGAGTAGTGCAATAGTTTCTGTGATAAGTGAATGTGATCCAACAGATGTTACAGGAATTGGAGCTGGACTTAGAAAAGATAGATTAGAGCATAAAGCAAATACTATAAGAAAAGCTATAGAATTAAACAAACCAGATAAATTTGACGGAATTGATATACTAGCTAAAGTCGGAGGATTTGAAATAGGTGGTATGGCAGGAGTTATATTAGCTTGTGCTGCAAATAAAGTTCCAGTTGTTATTGATGGATTTATATCTTACGCAGCAGCACTTATCGCTTATACTATAAGTCCTATGACTAAAGAGTATATGATAGCTTCTCATACTTCTGCAGAATCAGGAGCTAAAAAAGCATTAGAAATATTAAGGTTAGATCCAATGCTTAATATGGATATGAGATTAGGTGAAGGAAGTGGAGCGGCTTTAGCATTTAATATTATAGAGGCAGCTAACTTTGCATATAAAAATATGGCGACTATTGATGAAGTAGATATAGGTAAATAAGAAGGTGAATCTATGAGTAAATTAATTTTAGTAACTGGAGGATCTAGGTCAGGAAAAAGCAATTTTGCTGAAAGTTTGTGTATTAATAGAAAAAATTCCACTGCTTATATAGCAACTTCTATTCCATTTGATGATGAAATGAAAGATAGAGTTAGAAAACATAAAGAAAGTAGACCTAGTAACTGGGAAACTTATGAAATTTATAAGGATATATACTCTATAATTAGTGATATAAATAAAAGACATAAGACAGTTATACTAGATTGTGTAACTTTATTAGTCAATAATTTAATGTTTGAATACAAAATAGATTTTGATAATTGTACGCCACAAGAAACTAATGAAATGGAATTTTACATAAAAGATCAAATAGATAAACTTATAAGAGAAGTAGAAAAAACAGATTTATACTTTGTAATGGTAACTAATGAGCTAGGTATGAGTTTGGTTCCAGACAATAAACTTTGTAGAGTATACTCTGATATAGTAGGTAGGATAAATCAGTATATAGGTAAATGTGCTGATGAGGTTTATTTTGTAGTTAGTGGTATACCTATGAAGATTAAGGAGTAACTTATGAAAAGATTTATAGGGATATTACAATTTTTTACTAGGATTCCAATAAGGGTAAATATAGGTTTTGATGAAGAGTTTCATAAAACAATGTATTATTTTCCTTTAGTAGGATTTGTGTTGGGAATTTTATATTTTATAATTGGATTAGTATCAAGTTTTTTATTTGATAGCTATATAACTTCTGTAAATATTTTGATATCTACAGTGATATTAACTGGAGGTCTTCATTTAGATGGTGTAGGAGATACATTTGACGGTATATATAGTTATAGAGATAAAGAAAAAATATTAGAGATAATGAAAGATTCACGATTAGGAACAAATGCAATGCTATCAGTATTATTTTTAATGTTGATGAAACTTGGATTAATATATTCAATTGTACAATCAGGACAATTATATAATTTAATATTTATGCCGGCATTTGCGAGAATGGCAATTGTAATAGCTTGCTATAAAAGTGTAACTCCAAGAAAAAATGGAATGGGTAATGTATTTATAGGCAAGCCTTCTTTAAAAATGATATTAACTGGAATAGTGTATACAGTTATATTAATAATAATTATGGGTATTACTTTATTTAACTTAAATTCATTAGATTTAATTAAAGTAATAGCGTTCATACCTATAATGATTATATTATCAAGATGTTTTGTAAGATATATATATTCTAAAATAGATGGGATAACAGGAGATATACTTGGATGTACTTCTGAGCTTATGGAAGTAATGTATTTGATCTATATATATTTAATTTTTGGATTAAAGTAAGAGGTGAATAAATGTCTAGATTAATACTAGTAAGACATGCAACAACTAATGATAATATAGATGGGAATTTATCAGGTCATATAGATAGTGAACTAAGTGATTTAGGTAAATCACAGATAGCTAAATTAAATGAATTTCTTGAAAAAGAAAAAATAGATTCTATATATACAACCACATCGACTAGAACAAAACAAACTGTACTAGAAATATCAAAATCTAGAGGAATAAATATTATAGAAAAAGAAAGTTTAAAAGAAATTAATTTTGGAGATTTCGAAGGGTTTAATTTTGACATTATACAAAAAAATTACCCAGAAGAATTTGAAAAGTTAATTTCACAAGGATTTAATTATAGATATCCTAATGGAGAAAGTTTAATAGACTCATATAATAGAGTACGTGAAGAAATAGATAAAATAATAAGTTGCAATAAAGATAAGACTATTTTAATATGTTCTCATGCAGGAACTATAAGAAATATTATATCTTACTTAATTGGGAAAACTTATGAATTTCATTGGAATTTTAAAATAGATAATGCATCAGTGAGTATTATTGATATAGTTGATGGATTTCCAGTGATTCAAACACTAAATAATACATCTCATTTAACTTAAAATAAATAAGAATACATAAAAATTTTATAAAATTAACATAAATTAGGTTCTTCATTGAAGATTAATAGGGAAGAAGGTAAAAATCCTTCGCAGCCCCCGCTACTGTGATACTGACGAAACTATTAGACACCACTGTGACGATTTACGGGAAGGAATAGAAGTAGGTTGAAGTTTAGCCAGGAGACCTGCCTAGTTTATGAATATAAAATCTTCGGGGTGAAGGATTTTAAAAATTGGTGAAGTATGTGCATTTTTAAAAACCTATCCTTTAGAGGATAGGTTTTTATATTTCTATAAATTTAAATCTTCAATTTATAGATAAAAATAATTATCAAATCACATATCTGAATAATGTAGAGCATTTTAAACGTTGTTAAAAAATTAAAGAAGTGAATTTTTTGTTATTTAAGGAGATTAATAATATGAGTAAATCGTTAATGTTTTTAGGAACAGCTTCTAATGTTGGTAAGAGTACTTTATCGGCAGGGTTATGCAGAATATTAAAACAAGATGGATATAGAGTCGTACCTTTTAAATCTCAGAATATGGCACTAAATTCATATATAACTAAAGATGGATTAGAAATGGGGAGAGCTCAAGTTACTCAAGCCGAAGCTTGTGGTATTGAACCAGATGTTAGAATGAATCCTATTTTATTAAAGCCTGCTGGGAAAAATAGATGTCAGGTAATTGTTAAAGGCAAAGTCTTAGACCATGTGAGTGCTAGTACTTATCATGGGTATAAGGATGAATTAGCTTCTATGCTTAAAAGTATATATGGAGATCTAAGTAGTGAATATGATGTAGTTATTTTAGAGGGTGCGGGTAGTTGTGCAGAAATAAATTTAAAAGATAAAGATATAGCTAATATGGGAATGGCTGAAATTGCAGATGCTCCAGTAATTTTAGTAGCTGATATTGATAGAGGTGGAGTTTTTGCTTCAATCGCAGGAACTATGCTTTTATTAGAAGAAAAAGAAAGAGCTAGAGTTAAAGGAGTAATCATAAATAAATTTAGAGGAACTGTAGAACTTTTACAATCTGGTATAGATATGCTAGAGGATATTATAAAAGTTCCAGTATTAGGAGTTGTTCCTTATAGTGATTTAAATATAGAAGATGAAGATAGTGTGACAGATAGATTTAATAAACAATTTAGACAAAATGATATAAATATTGAAATTATAAGAACTCCTTATATGTCTAATTTTACAGATGCTCATATGCTAGAAATACAAGAGGATGTAAGTATTAGATATGTAGAAAAAGGACAATCTTTATCAAATCCAGATATGGTTATTATACCAGGAAGCAAAAATACAATAGAAGATTTAATTTATATAAGAGAGAGCGGATTAGAAAAGCAAATAAAAGACTTAGAAAGACAAGGTAAATTAATATTTGGAATTTGTGGAGGATATCAACTTTTAGGTAAAAAAATATATGATCCAGATGGAGTTGAAGGGTCTATAAAAGAAATAGATGGACTTGGTCTTTTAGAGATAGAAACTATATTTGAAAAAGAAAAAGTAACTACTCAAGTAGAAGCTGTAATAAATGAGAATTTAGGTGGTTACTTAAGTTTATTAGGAAATAAAAGTGTTAGAGGGTATGAAATTCATATGGGGATAAGTAAAGGAATTAATAAACCTTTAAATACTATAGTAAAAAAATTAAATGAAGAAACTTCATATGTTGAAGGATGTGTAAATGAAAAAGGAAATGTAGTTGGGACTTATCTTCATGGAATATTTGATGATGTTAAGTTTACAAGAAGTTTACTAAATTCAGTTAGAGAGAAAAAGGGATTAGAGGGTGTAGAGAGTTCTATAAATTCTTTTGAAGAATTTAAGAATAAAGAATATGACAAATTAGCAGATATATTAAGACAATGTCTAGATATAGATAAAATATATGAAATTATAAATGGTTAGGTGAAATTATGAAAAAAATATTAATAGCAGGAACGAGTAGTGGAGTGGGTAAAACTACTATATCCCTAGGAATAATGCAAGCACTAACTAATAGAAAATTAAAAGTACAACCTTATAAAGTTGGACCAGATTATATAGATCCATCTTACCATACTTTTATAACTAAAAGAGATTCAAGAAACTTAGATTCTTATATGTTAGATGATGAAAAAATTAAATATATAGTAAATAATGCTTCTAAAGATGCAGATATATCAGTAATTGAAGGTGTAATGGGTCTTTATGATGGATTTGGAATTGACTTAAATGCTTGTACAAGTTCATATACTTCAAAATTACTAAAAGCTCCAGTTATATTAGTTATAAATGGAAAGGCTATGTCATCATCATCAGCTGCTATGGTATTAGGATATAAAGAGCTTGATAAAGATGTAAATATAAAAGGTGTAATAGTGAATAACGTAAAAACTCAAAGACACTATGAACTTATAAAAGAAGCTATAGAAACATATTGTGAAATTGAAGTCTTAGGATATTTTCCACCTAATGAAAAATTTTCATTAGAATCAAGGCATTTAGGATTAGTTCCAAGTGTAGAAATAGATTCCTTAACAGAGAAGTTTAATAATTTAGGAAATGAGATTGAAAAATACATAAATATAGATAGATTAATTGAGATATCAGAAGGTGAAGAAATTGAAAGCAACTTTGATATAAGTGATCTACCAAAGTTTGAAAATAAAAAAATAGCTATAGCTTATGATAAGGCTTTTAATTTCTATTACAAAGAAAATTTAGAACTATTAAAACAAATGGGTGTACAAATTTTAAAATTTAGCCCTCTTAATGATAAGCATTTGCCTAAAGCAGATTGTATATATATAGGAGGAGGTTTTCCAGAATTGTTTGCAAAAGAACTAGATGCAAATCAAAGTATGAGAAAATCCATAAAAGAAGCTCATGAAAAGAATATACCTATATATGCTGAGTGTGGAGGGTTAATGTATTTAGGAGAAAAGCTTAAAGATTCAAATAATGATGAATTTAACATGGTTGGGATTTTTAAAGGAACTAGTGAAATGACTAAGTCTTTAAAAAGATTTGGGTATTGCGATGGAATTGCTAAAATAGATACAATACTTTCTAAAAAAGGAGATGTAATAAAAGGTCACGAGTTTCATCATTCAGTATTTAATAGTGAAGAACCATGTGCATATAAAATGATTAAAAAAAGAGGAAATAAAGTATTAGATGAATGGGATGGAGGATACTCAAAAGGTAATACTTTAGCTACATATTTACATACCCACTTTTATAATAACTTAGATGCCATAATTAAATTTGTAGGTGGTAGAGATGAATAGTTTAACTGTAATTATAATGACATTAGCCTACATACTGGATTTAATAATAGGGGATCCGTATTCTTTTCCTCATCCAGTTAGATTTATTGGAAATTTAATAAGATTTGTAGAAAATAAAATACGAAGTATATCAAAGACATCAGGACAATTAAAAATGGGCGGATTTGTATTGTGGATTATAACTGTAGGAACTACATTTATAGTAACTAATTTAATAATTAGTGTATTTACATTTAGTAAAATATTTTATGTTATAGTAGCATCAATAATACTATATACAACTTTATCTACAAAATGCTTAGCAGATGAAGCTAAGAAGATATATAATGTTTTAAAAACTGGAGATATAGAAAAATCAAGAAAACAGTTATCTTATATAGTAGGTAGAGATACAACTAATTTAAATGAACAAGAGATAATAAGAGCTACAGTTGAAACAGTAGCAGAAAATACTGTGGATGGAATAATAGCTCCTATGATGTATGGATTTATAGGTGGACCGGTGCTTGCTATGGTCTATAAAGCTATAAATACTTTAGATTCAATGGTAGGATATAAAAATGAAAAGTATAAAGATATAGGATTTGCATCTGCAAAAATTGATGATATTGCAAATTTTATACCTGCAAGGATAACTCCATTTTTCATGATGATAGCAAGTTTAATGCTTCGACTAAATGCTAAAGAAAGTATACGAATAGCTATAAGAGATAGAAAAAATCATAAAAGTCCAAATTGTGCGTATCCAGAAGGTGCAGTAGCAGGTGCACTTGGAGTTCAATTAGGTGGTACTAATATATATTTTGGGAAAGAAGTTTATAAACCTACTATAGGTGATAAACACAGAGAATTAGAAATAGAAGATATTTTAAAAACTAATAAAATAATGTATGCTACATCTTTTGTGGCATTAGTGATATTTTCTATTATAATTTATTTAATTAGATAGAAGGTGAAAAAATGAATGATCTTGGACATGGAGCTAATGTAGAAATTATGTGTAAAAATTACAATAAAAGTTCAAAAAATATAATTGATTTTAGCTCTAACATAAATCCATATTTAATAAATAATTTAGAAAATTATATATTAGAGGGATTAAGAGAATGTGTTAAATATCCAGATATAAACTATACTAATTTAAGAAAAAACATAGCTAATTATCTCAATGTTAAAAGTTCATTTATAATACCAGGCAATGGAGCAACAGAGATAATATATCTTTTAATGAAAAGTATAAATAAAAGATTAGCTATATTAAATCCTACATTTTCAGAATATGAAAGAGGCGCATTACTAAACAATGTAGATGTAATAAACTTATATCTAGATAAGGATAAAGATTTTGAAATAGATATAAATAATATAAAAGAAAATATAGATAAATTCGATAGTTTATTTATATGCAATCCATCGAATCCAATAGGTAGAGTATATGATTTGAGTGAATTATTAGAAGTTTTAACTAAACATAATAAGCTACTTATAATTGATGAGACTTTTATGGAATTTGTAGAAAAAGAAGAAAAATATAGTTTAGTAAAATATATAGAAAATAACCCGAATATATTTATAATCAAAGCAGTAACTAAATTTTTTGGTATGCCAGGTCTAAGATTAGGATATGGTGTTTGTAGCAATGAAAAGTTATTGGAAAATATGTATAAGATAAAAGAGCCATGGTCTATAAACACTTTTGCAGATGTACTTTCAAATTACCTATTTAAAGAAGAGGAATATATAAAGGAAAGTAAAAAGTATTTTATAAAAGAAAGAAATTTTATGCTTAAAAATTTAAATGAAATTAAAGAAATTAAAGCATATAAAACAGATACTAATTTTATATTAATTAAATTAAAAAATAAAACTGCAAAAGAATTAAAAGAAGAATTATTTATAAAAGATAATATTCTTATAAGAGATGCATCTAACTTTAGAAATTTAGATGAAAATTATATAAGAGTAGCTATAAAGAGTCATGAAGAAAATTTAGAGTTAATAAACAAATTAACTAAAGTTCTAGGAGAATAGAATGAAATCACGTGGAATATGTCCAGCCTCTTGTGGGGAATTTGTTCAAGGAATTATAAAGGATAAAGAGTATTTATCATCTTATGCTATAGATAGATACTCAATAGTTAATTTAGAAGAAAGAATAGAGGATGTAAAAAAAGGTCCTTTAAAAGCTAGAAAGGCTATAGAGGAAGTTTTTAAATATTTTAATTTACCTAAAAAAGAATTAAAACATATATCTATAGATATAAATAGTGAAATACCTATAAGTAAGGGGATGGCAAGTTCAACTGCTGATATAGGAGCTACTATAAAAGCAACTTTAAATCTTATAGGGAAAAATTTAGATGAATATGAAATATCTAGACTTGCAACAAAGATAGAGCCTACAGATTCTATTTATATTAAAGAAAATACTATTTTTAATCCTTTAGATGCAAATGTAATAAAAAAGTTAGGTATTTTAGATACTGGGAAAGTATTAATATTAGAACCTAATGAAACTCTAAGTACAAAATACATAAGAAAAAAAGAAAATTATAATAAGTTAAAAAAGCAAAATAAATACATAATAGAATATGCTTTTAAGCTTCTAGAAGAAGGTATAAAAAAGAAAGATTTAAATTTAATAGGACAAGCTTGTAATATAAGTAGTATTGCAAATGAAAACATACATAAAAAGAAGTATTTAAATGAAATAATGGATATATCGAAAGAGTATGGAGCCTACGGAGTCAACATTGCACATAGTGGAACTGTGGTAGGAATACTTTTAGAATCTGATATGAATGAAGAAATAATTAAAGCTAAGCTTATAGATAGAAAAATAAATAAAAAATATAAAAAAATATACACAGCAAATATAATAGCTGGGGGACTTAGGAGTGATTAAACATGGGATACATTAAAAACCCTATGATGATAGAAAATAAAAGTTTTGAAATAATACAAGGAATAATTGATGAAATAAGACCAGATTATAAATTTAAAAATGATTTAGAAGAAAAAATTATAAAAAGAGCTATACATACAACAGCAGACTTTGAATATTTAGATATATTAAAAATATCTGAAATAGCGGTAGAAAAAATATCAAATGCATTAAAAAATAAAGCTACTATTTATACAGATACGAATATGGCATTAAGTGGTATAAATAAAAGAAAATTAGATGCTCTAGGATGCAAATACAAATGTTTTGTAAGCGATGAAGAAGTAGCAAAACTAGCAAAAGAAAAAGGAATAACGAGATCTATGGCAGCAGTAGAAGTTGCATCAAAAGAAGAAGGGAAAAAAGTTTTTGTACTTGGAAATGCTCCAACAGCTTTATATAAAGTTATAGAGATGCATAATACAAAACAATTAGAAGTAGAAGCAGTAGTTGGTGTGCCAGTTGGATTTGTAGGAGCAGAAGAATCAAAGGAAGCGTTAGAAAAAACAGATATTCCTTTCATAATATCAAAAGGTAGAAAAGGTGGAAGTAATTTAGCAGCAGCTATAATAAATGCAATATTATATGCGATGTAAGGTGATATCATGGAAGAATATGTTTATATAGATGGTAAGAAATATAAAAGAGGATATACTACAGGTTCTTGTGCTACAGCAGCATCTAAAGCAGCATCTCATATGCTACTTACGAAATTTCCGATAGAAATCATAAATATAGATACTCCTAAAGGAATACCTCTTAATTTAAAAGTAGAAAACATAAACATACAAGATAATTATGTAGAGTGTTCTATACGAAAAGATGGTGGAGATGATATAGATGCAACTCATAATATGCATATATATGCAAGAGCTGAATTTATTGATTCAAAAGAAATTATAATAACTGGAGGTAATGGAGTAGGTAGAGTTACTAAGAAAGGTTTAGGTATAGAAATTGGAGAATCTGCAATAAATAAAACTCCAAGAAATATGATAAATAATGAAGTTAGAAAAGTTATAGGAGAAGGTAAAGGAGTAAAAATAACTATATTTGCTCCTGAAGGAGAACTTATAGCTAAGAAAACTTTTAATCCACGTCTTGGAATAGTAGGGGGGATATCTATAATTGGGACTACAGGAATAGTAGAACCAATGAGTGATGAAGGATGGAAAAAATCTTTATCTATAGAACTTGAAATGAAAAAAGCTCAAGGAATGGACAAGATAATTTTAGTTCCAGGAAATCATGGAGAAATGTTTATAAAAGAAACACTAGGAATTGATATGAAGTATATAGTTAGAACTAGTAATTTTATAGGTTATATGCTAAAAGAAGCTCAAAGAATTGGGTTTAAAAAAATACTTATGGCTGGGCATCTTGGAAAATATGTAAAGATAGCAGGTGGGATATTTAATACTCATAGTAAAGTAGCAGATGCTAGAAATGAAATATTATTGGCAAATTTAGCTCTTATGAATGCACCTTTCGAACTTATTAAAAAAGTAAATGAATGTTTAACAACTGAAGAATTTATTGAAATTATTAATTCTAAAGAATATGAAGGATACAAAGAAATATATAATATACTTTCAAATAAATGTAGAGAAAGAATAGATATATACCTTAATGATGAAGAAATAAATGTTGAAGTAATGATATTTTCAATGGAAAAAGAATTACTTGGACAATCAGAAAAAGCTAGTGATTTAAAGGAGATATTTTATGATTAATATTATAGGACTGGGTCCAGGTAACATAGGATACTGCACAAAATTAGGTGAAAAGTTAATATATAACTCGGATGTAATAATCGGCGGAAGAAGAAATTTAGAGACCATAACCAATTTTAAAGGGAAAAAAATTGAACTAAATACCAATTTAAAAGAAATAGTAGAATACATAAAAAATAATAAAGAAAAAAATATCTCAGTTATAGCTTCAGGAGATCCATCTATATATGGAATAGGTAAGTATTTATCAAATAATTTTGATAAGAGTGACTTAAATATAGTTTCAGGAATAAGTTCAATGCAGTACATATTCTCGAAAATATGTGTTGATATGAATGATTTGTATATCACAAGTAGTCATGGAAAATCTCCAGATTTTGACTATATACTTAACCATAAAAAAGTTTGTATGGTAACAGATAACAAAATTGGACCAAAAGAGATTGCAAAAGAAATACTAAAAAGGAACTTAGATAAAGTTATGATAGTTGGAGAAAATTTATCTTATGATAATGAAAAAATTACTATAGCAAAGCCAAGTGAGATTATAGAAATAGAAAAATTTGATATGAATGTTGTGGTGATATTAGATGAAAAATAGTGAGTTTATAACAGGCGATGTCCCTATAACTAAGGAAGAAGTTAGGGCTATATCTATAAATAAACTTAATCTAAAAGATAAAAAAACATTTTTAGATATTGGGGCAGGTACAGGTAGTGTTAGTGTCGAAGTGGCATATAATTACCCTGATATTGAAGTAATATCTATAGAATGCAAGGATAAAGCAATTGATTTAATAAATAAAAATATAAAAAAGTTTAATTTAGATAATGTTAAAGTTCTTAAAGGATACGCACCATTAGATATAGGAAAAAAAGTAGATTCTATATTTATTGGAGGGAGTGGACCAAATCTAAAGGAAATATTGGAATGGTCTAAAATGAATTTAAATGAAAATGGAACTTTAGTTGCAAATTTTATAATAATAGATACTTTTTATAAAACTTTGAACTTATTAAAAGAATTAGGATTTAAAAACATAGAAGCTACAATGTTAAATGTAGCTAAGTTAGAGAAATTAGGTAAAGGTGAGTACTTCAAACCTTTAAATCCAATATATATAATATCTTGTAAAAAGGGAGAGAAAGATTATGAATAAGGTACATTTTGTAGGGGCAGGACCAGGAGATAAAGATTTAATAACATTAAAAGGATATAAATTATTAAGTGAAGCTGATGTAGTTATCTATGCAGGTTCATTAGTAAATCCAGCTTTACTAGATTATTGTAAAGATGGTTGCGAAATACACGATAGTGCATCTATGGACCTTAATCAGATAATAGATGTTATGGAAAAAGGAATAAAAAGTAATAAGCAAGTAGTAAGGCTTCAAACTGGAGATTTCTCTATATATGGGTCTATAAGAGAACAAGTAGAAGAACTAGTAAAATTAGGTATAGATTATGATTGTACTCCTGGAGTAAGTTCATTCTTAGGAGCAGCATCAGCATTAGGAGTTGAATATACTGTTCCTGAAATATCTCAAAGTGTTGTGATAACTAGAATGGAAGGAAGAACTCCAGTGCCTGAAAAAGAAAGTATTGAATCTTTTGCTAAGCACCAAACATCTATGGCTATATTCTTGTCGATTCACGATATAGAGAAAGTAGTAAAAAGATTACACGAAGGTGGCTATCCAATGAATACTCCTATAGCGGTAGTATATAAAGCTACTTGGCCAGAGGAAAAAATAGTAAAAGGTACTTTAGAAGATATAGCTGAAAAAGTAAAAGAAAATAAAATAAATAAGACTGCTTTAATTTTAGTAGGAAGATTCTTAGGCGAAGAGTATAAAAATTCAAAGTTATATGATAAGGACTTCAAACATGAGTACAGAAAATAAAATTGCTTTTATAGCAGTAACACAAAATGGTAAAGATTTAGCAATTAATATAAAAAAAATATTAGGTGAAGGTGATATTTATATTACTGACAAATTATTTAATAAAACCAATAAAGAAATCTATAAGATTATTGAAGGAAGATTATCGGAGTTTACAGCTAAACTATTTAAAGAATATGAGATTTTAATATTTATAATGGCAACTGGAATAGTAGTAAGATCTATAGCAAGTCATATAAAAAGTAAATTTGAAGACCCAGCCATTTTAGTAATAGATGAAAAAGGAAAAAATGTAATAAGCTTACTAAGTGGACATATGGGTGGAGCGAATGAAATGACAACATATATAAGTAGTCTTATAGGTGCTAATCCTGTAATAACTACAGCTACAGATGTTAATGGTAAAAGTTCACTAGATATAATAGCTAAAAATTTAAATGCACATATAGATAATTTTAGAGAAAATGTAAAAGATGTTAATTATTTATTAGTTAATAAAGGAAAAGTAGGATTATATATAGACGGTAATTATAAAGTTGATACTAGAGGTTTTATAACCATTAAAAATATTGATGAATTCCATAGTCTAAATGATTTAGATAAAATTATTTATATAACTAATAAAGATAATATAAATATAGAAGATTCAAGATTTATAAAAGTAGTTCCAAAGGATATTGTAATAGGGATGGGATGTAGAAGAAATACACCTTACGAGAATATTAATAATGCATTAGAAGATATCTTGAAAAAATACAATATAGATAAAAAAGCTATACGTAAAATAGGAAGTGTTGAAGTAAAAAAAGATGAACAAGGAATTATAAAATTATCAGAAATTTTAAAAATTCCATTTGAAACTATTAGTATAGAAGAAATAAAAAAAATAGAATACAAATTTGAAAAGTCTGAATTTGTAAAAAAGAGTATAGGAGTTTACTGTGTAGCAGAGCCTGTAGCTTATATACTCAGTGATAAAAACCTTATAGTAACAAAACATAAGTATAAGGGAATAACTTTTTCGATAGGGAGAATAGATATATGATTTATGTAATAGGGATAGGCCCTGGAAGTAAAGAAATGATGACTATAGAAGCTATAGAAGCAATGAAAGATAGTGAAGTAATAGTAGGATATAAAACTTATATAAATTTAATAACTGAATTTATTAAAGATAAAGAAGTATTACAAAATGGAATGAGACAAGAAATAGATAGATGCAAACAAGCAGTAGAAATTGCTAAACAAGGTAAAAAGGTTGCAGTTATAAGCAGTGGAGATGCTGGAATTTATGGTATGGCAGGATTAATATTAGAGCTAGTATCAAAAGAAAAACAAGACATAAAAGTAAAAGTTATTCCTGGGGTTACTGCAAGTATAGGAGCAGCTGCAATACTTGGAGCACCTATAATGCATGATTTTTGTCATATAAGCTTAAGTGATTTATTAACTCCTTGGGAAGTAATAGAAAAAAGATTAAGATTAGCAGCAGAAGCTGATTTCGTAATTTGTTTATATAATCCAAGAAGTAAAGGTAGAAGCGAGCATTTAAGTAAAGCATTTAAAATAATGAGTGAGTTTAAAGATGGTAAAACTCCAGTTGGAATAGTAAAGGATGTAGGTAGAGAAAAAGAAGAAAAGTTTATATGTACATTTGACACTATGGATTTTGAAAGAGTGGATATGACTACAATGGTAGTTATAGGGAATAAATCTACTTTTATACATGATGATTTAATGATAACTCCAAGAGGTTACAATATATGATTTTAGTTTTAGGCGGAACATCAGACAGCACTCGTATATGCAGCTTATTAAATGAAATGAATAAAGAATATATAGTTTCTGTAACTACACAATATGGAGCTGACTTAGCTAATAGAGTAGCTAAAAATGTGATAATTAAAAGAATGGATATCGAATATATGACTAATTTTATGAAAGAAAATAAAATTGATTTAGTTATAGATTCAACTCATCCATATGCGGTAGAAGTGTCAAAAAATGCTATCGAAGTTACGGATATATTAAATATTAATTATATAAGATACGAAAGAAAATCACTTTTAGAAGAATTAGAATATGATAAGGTGATAAAAGTCAAAAACACAGAAGAAGCTTATAAAAAAGCTAATGAAATAGGTCAAAATATATTTTTAGGAACTGGAAGCAAAACCATAAAAGAATATGCAGATAACCTTAAAAATAAAAAGATAGTAGCAAGGGTATTACCAACAAGTGAAGTTATTAAAATGTGTGAAGATGCTGGATTGAATGCAGATAATATTATAGCTATGAAGGGACCCTTTAATGAAGCTATAAATGAAGAAACATATAAGCATTATAATATAGATTTAGTTATAACAAAAGAAAGTGGTATAGAAGGGGGTTTCTTAGAAAAAGTAAATGCTGCCAAAAATTTAGATATACCAGTGATTGTAATAACAAGAGAAAAATTAAACTATCCTAATGTAGTTAATTATATAGATAATATAAAAGAGTTAGTGGTGGAGGATTAAGTATGAAAAAAGCTATTTTAGTTGTTAGCTTTGGAACAAGCTACAAAGAAACAAGAGAAAAGACTATAGAAGCATGTGAAAAGAAGATAAAGAAAGCTTTTGAAGGATATGATTTTTTTAGAGCTTTCACATCTAATATGATAATAAGAAAATTAAAAAATAGAGATAACATATATATTGAAAATCCTATAGAAGCTTTAGATAGATTACATAAAGAAGGATATGACGAAGTTATAGTTCAAACACTACATATAATTTGTGGGGAAGAATATACAAAATTAAAAGAACAAATAAGTCAGTATGAAGATAAGTTTAACAAGATAGTACTTGGAAGACCACTTCTTACTCAGATAGAAGATTATAAGGAAACTATAGAAGCCTTAAAATCGCAAGTACCAGAACTAGAAGAAGATGAAGCGGTAGTATTTATGGGACATGGAACTGAGCATGAGGCTCATAGTGCTTACCCAGCATTAGATTATATGTTAAAGCAAGAAAATGTTAAAGCTTATGTTGGAACGGTAGAAGGGTACCCTGAGATAGAAGAAGTAATAGTAAATCTTAGAAAAGATAAAATATCAAAGGTTAGATTAATGCCATTTATGTTAGTTGCAGGAGATCATGCTATAAATGATATGGCTGGTGATGAAGAAGATTCATGGAAATCAATATTAAATAAAGAAGGATTCAAAACTAAAGTACATTTAAAAGGTTTAGGAGAAAATGAATGTATTCAAGATAAATTTGTTAGACACGCACTTAATTGTGTTGAATTAGTAAATGTAGGAGGAAATTAATATGGCAAAGTTTTATGGGATAGGTACAGGACCTGGAGATAGTGAATTAGTGACAGTAAAGGCAGTAAACACAATAAAAAATTTAGATATATTATATACACCAGAAGCTAAAAGAGAAGGAAATAGCTTAGCATTAAGGATAGTAGAGCCGTATCTACCAGAAAGTTTAAAAATAAAGCAAAGACATTTTCCAATGAATTTTAATGATGGTGAAAAAATAATTGCTTGGAATAGAGTAGCGGATGAAATAGTAGAAGATGTTATAGAAGGTAAAAATGTTGGATTTGTAACTTTAGGAGATCCTATGATTTACAGTACATATGTATATATAATGGAAAGACTTATAGATAAAATAGATGTTGAAACTATACCTGGTATATCGTCATTTTCTAATATAGCATCTAACCAAAACTTCCCATTAGTTATGGATAAAGAACCTCTTATAATTGTTCCATGTACTATAGATGAAGAAAAAATAGATTATGCTTTAGAAAATTATAGTTCTATAGTATTAATGAAAGTTTATAAAAACTTTAAAGAAATAGTTGAGAAGTTAGAAAAGAATAACTTATTAGAATATTCTATATTAGTTAGTAATTCATCTTTAGACAATGAAGTAGTGTATAATAATCTAAAAGAGATTGATTTAGAAAATAAAATATCTTATTTTTCTACTATATTAGTAAATAAAGAAAATGCTAAAGTAGGATAATCTGGAGGATTATATGAATTTTGCAGTAGTGGGAGTTAATCATAATGATACACCTATACATATAAGAGAATGCGTATCTTTTACAGATACGCAAAAAATAGAGAGTATTAACTTCTTATTAGACAATGGAATTCAAGAGGTTGTTATACTTTCTACTTGTAATAGAAGTGAAATATATATATATTCGAAAAATATATTGGATAAAGTTGAAATTGTAAAAAATTTCTATGAAGACTTTTTTAATGTAAGTAATATAAAAAAATATTTATTTTGCAAAGTAGGTCAAGATTCTATAAAACACGTATTTAATGTTGCATCAGGACTTGATTCCATAGTTATAGGTGAAGACCAAATTCTTGGACAAGTAAAAGATGCTTATGATTTTTCAAGACAATTAGGAGCAAGTAAAAAGGTATTTAACAAACTTTTTAGAGAAGCTATAACTGTTTCTAAAGATATAAAAACTACTACTAAAATATCACATCAGCCATTATCTATAAGTTATATAGGGATTAAATGCTTAAAGGATAAAATAGGTACTTTAGAAGGAAAAAATGCTTTAATAATTGGTCTTGGTAAAATGAGTAGATTAGCAATGACACATTTACAAGAAGAAAATCTAAACAAAATATATATTACAAATAGAAGTTATGGGAAATTGCAAGATTTACAAAACAAGTGTGAAAATTTAATACCTATAAAATATGAAGATAGGTATAAAGTTATGCGTGATGTAGATGTGGTTATAAGCGCAACTGCATCTCCTCACACCGTTATAAAGAAAGAAAATATGCCACTATTATCAAATAAATTATTTATGATGGATATAGCTTTACCAAGAGATATAGATAAAAATTTAAATCAGATGGAAAATATAGAAGTTTATGATATTGATGATTTAAAGAAAATAAGTGATGAAAATGATAAAAAAAGAAAAGAGTTAGCATCCTGTGCACAATTAATAATACAAGATAAGATAGAAGAGTTTAATAATTGGTTAAAAGCAATAAAAATAGACCCTACTATTCAATCTTTAAATGATAAATGTCTAGATATTAGAGAAGATACTCTAGATTATATCTATAGAAAACTAGATTTAGATTGTAAAGAGAAAAAAATAATAGACAAGATGCTTACATCTGCATTAAAAAGGCTAATTAGAGAGCCTATATTGAATTTAAAACAAATTAAAGATAGTGGTAAGCAAGAAGAGTATATAAAAGTAGTTGAGGAATTATTCGACTTGTAATATATGGGACAAAAGGAGATTGAGTATGAAAATCATAGTAGGAAGCAGAGGAAGTAATTTAGCTCTTACTCAAACAAATTGGGTTATAAGTGAATTGAAGAAACATCATCCAAATATAGAATTTGAAGTTAAGATAATAAAAACTAAAGGGGATTTAATCCAAAATGTTTCTTTGGATAAGATAGGAGATAAAGGGTTATTTGTTAAAGAAATAGAACAACAATTATTAGATAAAAAAGTTGATATAGCTGTACACAGTATGAAAGATATGCCATCAAGTTTACCTGAAGGTTTAAAATTTGCAGGTGTACCTAAAAGAGAAGATATAAGAGATGTACTTATACTTAAAGAAGGGTATAATTCTTTAGATGATTTGCCTGAAGGTGCTAAGATAGGTAGTGGAAGTAAAAGAAGAAAGTATCAACTTTTAAAGCATAGACCTGATTTAAATATAGTTCCTATAAGAGGTAATATAGAAACTAGAATGAAAAAGATAGAAGATGAAAACTTATATGGAGTAATACTTGCAGCAGCAGGTTTAAAAAGAGCAGGATTAGAAGAAAAAATAAGTTGTTATTTAGATATAGATACAGTTATACCAGCACCAGCACAAGGAGCTTTAGGTATTGAAATAAGAAAAGGAGACTCTAGAGTAGAGGAAGTATTAGACTGTATAAAAGATGAGGTCTCACAAATACAAGTAAGTGCAGAAAGAGGATTTTTAGATGGAATCAATGGAAGTTGTCATATTCCTATAGGTGCATATTGTATGGTTAATGGTGAAAACATAAGTTTAACTGGATTATATGGAGATGAAGAAGGTAAAAAACTTATAACCAAAACTATAGAAGGAAAAAAATCAGAAGCTAGAGAGCTAGGAATTGAGTTAGCTAAATTAATTTCAAAGGAGTTTGAGTCTTATGAAGGGTAAAGTTTACTTAGTTGGAGCCGGGCCTGGAGATTATAAACTTATGACTTTAAAAGGAATGGAATGTATAAAAAAAGCTGATGTAATAGTTTATGATCGACTGGCTAATGATAAATATTTAAAAGAAGCAAAAGAAAATTGTGAGTTTATATATGTTGGAAAAGCATCTAGAAATCATGCTTTACCACAAGATAAGATAAATGAAGTTATAACTCAAAAAGCTAAAGAAGGAAAAATAGTAACAAGGTTAAAAGGTGGGGATCCATACGTATTCGGTAGAGGTGGAGAAGAAGCTGAATTTCTTTTAGAAAATGATGTGGAATTTGAAACAGTTCCTGGGATAACATCAGCTATAGGCGGACTTTGTTATGCTGGAATACCTATAACTCATAGAGATTATGCATCTTCTTTTCATGTTATAACAGGGCATTTAAAGGACGATGAAAATGATGAATTAAACTGGAATGCTTTAGCTAACAATAAAGGAACTTTAGTTTTTTTAATGGGAGTTGCAAATTTAAAAAAGATAAGCAATAACTTAATTAGAGAAGGAAAATCGAAAGAAACGCCTGTTGCCTTAATAAGCTGGGCTACTCGATATAATCAAAGTGTAGTCACAGGTAACTTAGAAAATATTTATGATATAGCAATAAAAGAGGGTGTTAAACCACCTACACTTATTGTAGTAGGTGATGTAGTTAAGCTTAGAGAGAAATTAAATTTCTTTGAAAACAAACCTTTATTTGGGAAAAATATTTTAGTTACTAGAGCTAGAACTCAAAGTAGTACTTTGGTAGAAAAAATAATGGATTTAGGTGGGAATCCAATAGAAATACCTACTATAAAAATTGAAAAAGTAGAAAACAATAAAGAATTAGAATATGAAATTAATAACATCAAAAAATATAATTATTTAATACTTACTAGTCAAAATGGAGTAAATATATTTTTTGATAAGTTAAGTGAAATGAAATTAGATTTAAGAATATTAGCACATTTAAAAATATGTGCTGTTGGGACTGCTACAGCAAAGGAGCTTAAAAAGAGAGGAATAATTGCTGATATAGTTCCTGAAAAGTTTGTAGGAGAAGCGATGTATGATACTTTAAAAGATATATTAAATAGCAATGATAATATACTTATTCCAAGAGGTTCAAGTGCAAGAGACTTCTTAGTTGATAAATTAAGTGAAATTTGCAATATAAAAGAGGTACATACATACAACACAGTTATAGAAGATAAGTATAAAGATGAAATAATAGGCTTATTAAATGATGAAACTATAGATTACATAACATTTACAAGTTCATCTACAGTTTCTAATTTTATTGATATAATAGGAAGAGAGAATATAGATAAGCTTAAAAGTACAAAAGTTATATCTATAGGTCCTATAACTAGTAATACAGCTAAAAACTTAGGACTTGAAGTTTATAAAGAACCAAGTAATTACACAATAAATGATTTAATTAACTGTATTATACAAGACTAAAAATCTAGGGGGAATTTAAGATGTTAAGAAGACCAAGAAGATTAAGAGCAAGTTCTGCAATAAGAGATTTAGTGAGGGAAACAGTATTAAACATAAATGATTTAATATACCCTATATTCGTAGTAGAAGGAGAAAATATAAAAGAAGAAATACCATCATTGCCAGAGGTCTATCACTTTTCTTTAGATAAACTAGAAGATGAGATAAAAGAGTTAAATGAATTAGGAATTCAGCATGTTATATTATTTGGTATTCCAGATGAAAAGGATCCTTTTGGTAAAGAAGCATATAATGATGAAGGAATAGTTCAAAAAGCTATAAGAAAAATAAAAGAAATAGATCCAAATATGTGCGTAACAACTGATGTATGTATGTGTCAATACACTAGCCATGGTCACTGTGGAATTTTAACAGAAAAAGGTTACGTAGATAATGATGAAACATTAGGATACTTAACAAAGATAGCTGTAAGTCATGCTAAAGCAGGTGCAGACATGGTAGCTCCATCTGATATGATGGATGGAAGAATACAAGCTATGAGAGAAGGATTAGATGCAGCAGGTTTTGAAACTGTGGCTATAATGTCATATAGTGTTAAATATGCATCAAGTTTCTATGGGCCATTTAGAGATGCAGCAGGTTCTGCTCCATCATTTGGAGATAGAAAAACATATCAAATGGATCCAGCAAACTCAAATGAAGCTTTAATAGAAGCTGAACTTGATGTTTTAGAAGGTGCAGACATGTTAATGGTTAAACCTGCATTATCATATCTTGATGTAATAAGAAGAGTTAAAGACAACTTTGATTTACCGCTAGTAGCTTACAATGTAAGTGGAGAGTATTCAATGTTAAAACTTGCTGTTAAAGAAGGATTATTAAGTGAAGATGCTATATATGAAGCTGTTATGTCAATAAAAAGAGCTGGAGCAGATATAATAATAACTTACTTTGCAAAAGATATAGCAAAGAAAATTAGGGGGTAATGACCAATGAGAAAAAATGAAAAGTCACTTAAAATATATGAAGAAGCAACTAAGTACATACCAGGTGGTGTAAATAGCCCAGTTAGAGCATTTAAATCAGTAGGATTAGACCCTGTTTTTATAGATAGAGCACAAGGGTGTAAGATATATGATGTAGATGGAAATGAATATATAGATTATATATGTTCATGGGGGCCTCTTATGTTAGGTCATAGTCCTAAGGAAATAGTTGATGGAATAGAGGAAGTAGTTAAAAAAGGTACAAGCTATGGAGTTCCAACTGCTATAGAAGTTGATATGGCTAAACTTATAGTAGAAGCTTACCCTGCTATAGATCAAGTCCGTATGGTAAACTCTGGGACAGAAGCTACTATGAGTGCTTTAAGAGTTGCTAGAGCTTACACTGGTAGAAATAAAATACTAAAGTTTGAAGGATGTTATCATGGTCACTCAGATGCACTTTTAGTTAAATCTGGGTCAGGTACTATAACTTATGGAGTTCCAACAAGTCCAGGGGTTCCTGAAGATGTTGTTAAAGATACTTTAGTAACTAGATATAATGATATAGAAGCTACTAAAGCTATGTTTGAAAAACATGGAAATGAAATAGCTGCTGTTATATTAGAGACAGTAGCAGGTAATATGGGAGTTGTTCCAGGCAAAAAAGAATTTATACAATTCTTAAGAGATATAACTAAAGAATATAAAACTGTTTTAATATTTGATGAAGTTATAACTGGATTCAGATTAGCTTATAACAGTTCTGTAGGTTACTATGGAATAGAGCCTGATATGGCTTGCTTTGGTAAAATAATAGGTGCTGGGCTTCCAGTAGGAGCTTATGGTGGTAAGAAGGAAATAATGGATATGGTATCTCCTGTAGGACCTGTTTATCAAGCTGGTACTTTATCAGGCAACCCACTAGCTATGTATATGGGTAAAAAGAATTTAGAAATATTAAGAGATAGACCTGAAATTTATAGTGAGTTAGAGAGAAAAGCTAAGAGACTTGAAGAAGGGTTAAGAGCTAATGTTGAAAAATTAGGATTAAAATATACTGTTAATAGAGCTGGATCTTTAGTTTGTTTATTCTTCGCTGAAGGACCTATAAATAACTATGATGATGTTACTAAATGTAATGTTGAAATGTTTAATAAGTACTTTGAAGAATTGTTAAACAGAGGTATCTTACTTGCACCAACTCAATTTGAAGCTATGTTCTTATCTAATGCTCATACTGACGAGATAATAGATGAAACTATTAAGGCTAGCTATGAAGCTTTAAAAGCTGCGCATAATTTATAATATAAATAAAATTAGATTATCAAGACATTGGTTGATTTATTACCCAATGTCTTTTTTATATAAAATAAAAAGGTAAATCATATTTATTTATAGAAATAGATAAATTGTAAATAAATTTTTAGAGGAGAAACTTTTTATGAAAATTGATAGAGATTTGTTAGAAGGATATTTAAATAAATGGCAAGATATTCTTAGGCTTAGAGATTGGGATATTAAGTGTGAATTGGTTGAGGTTAAATGGAGAAAGAGTGGAGATATAAAAATTGACAGAGATGTCAAACAAGCTGTATTAATGATAAATAATTATGATAGAAAACATACTAATTTAGAGGCCCTAGTAATTCATGAACTGTTACATCTTAAATTATGGGGTATGGATCAAATGATAGAATCTCTTATATATAGTGTTTTTGGAAATGATGAAAATAATCCTAAGTTTGAATTTGCTTATACTCAATTTATGCATGAATTAGAAAGCACTGTGGAAGATTTGGCAAAAGCATATGTAGTAACAGGAGCAGAAAATAAGGAAATTTCATTTGGCAGAATTCAAAAGGAAGTGGATGAAGAGTTAGGATTAAATATTAATGTTAAATAGTCTTTGTTGTAATATAATTATATATATGAATATAATTTGAAGGGATTTGAAATATGAATTATCCAATAATGATAGACTTAAAAGGTAAAAAGATAACTATAATTGGAGGGGGAAAAATAGCATACAGAAAAGCTAACAATTTTATTAATTTTGGATATGATGTCAATGTTGTTTCTATAGAATTTATAGAAGAATTTAAAAATCTAAGAGACAATGTTAATTTTATAATTGATGAATATAATGAAAAATATATAGAAGATAGTTTTATAGTTGTAGCAGCAACTAATAATACACATATTAATAAAAAAATAGGTATATTTTGTAGAGAAAAAGATAAACTAGTTAATGTGGTTGATAATCCTAACTTATCTAATTTTATAGTTCCTTCTTGTCTTAAAAGAGGGGATTTAATCATAAGTGTATCTACTTGTGGAAAAAGTCCTTCTTTAGCATCTAAGATAAAAAGAGATTTAGAAGTAACTTATGATGATAGTTATGAAGAATATGTTAATTTATTAGGAGAAATAAGAATTAAAATTCTCGAAAAATATAATGATTCAAGAGAAAAAAAGAAATTATTAAATGAAATAATAAATTTAAGTCTTGAAGAACTTAAAAAATATGAAGTTTGATAATTGTTGAAATTTAGGGGTTTTTAAGATGTATCTTTAAAGTTTAAAATGAAAAATAAAAAAAGTTTTTAAAAAAGTATTGACGATATGATATGAAGGTGGTAAAGTATTACTTGTCCTTAAGAAAAGGGCAAACAAATAAGTGAACTTTGAAAATTAAACAGTAGGTTAATTATAAAAATTCTTTTTAAAGAATTAAACAACAAATAACCAAGCCAGATATTCAGATAATGATAGCTGAGCGATGGACAACTTTTATTTGAGAGTTTGATCCTGGCTCAGGATGAACGCTGGCGGCGTGCCTAAC
>NZ_BAAACP010000023.1:0-25804 GCF_039521565.1 Paraclostridium tenue | reverse complement strand
CTGTTCCCATTCCGAACACAGAAGTTAAGCTCTTTAGCGCCGATGGTACTTGGTGGGAAGCCGCCTGGGAGAGTAGGACGTAGCCGCGTAATCTTTTTTTATTTAAGTAAATTTATAGAAAAGTAAGAGGTTAAACAATCATTTTTAGTACATATAATAGCATGTACACGGAAAATCTCATATTAATATTCAATAGTATTCTTTTTTTATATAAGATTTATTACATTTTATAAGTTTATCATAAACGGTATATATGCTACATGTAAATGCAATAGTTATTACTATATAAGTTTATGAAATCAGGAAAGATAATATATAGATATATATAGTATTTACAAAAACGACAAAAAACGACAGACAAATTAATAGAAATGTTGTAAAATACTATAGTTACATAAAATAAGTAAATTTAGGAATTTTTATATAAATTAATTAACAAGAAAGAGGGATTAAAATGAAAAAGACTGTTAAAAAAGCCATTATACCGGCAGCTGGTCTAGGTACTAGATTCTTACCAGCTACTAAATCTCAACCAAAGGAAATGCTTCCTATAGTTGATAAACCAACTCTACAATATATAATAGAAGAAGCTATAAATTCTGGAATAGAAGAAATACTTATAATAACAGGAAGAAATAAAAAATCTATAGAAGATCATTTTGATAAATCTGTGGAATTAGAACTTGAGTTAGAGCAAAAAGGTAAAACTGAAATGTTAAAAATGGTACAAGATATATCAAATATGGTTAATATACATTATATAAGACAGAAGGAACCAAAGGGATTAGGACATGCAATACACTGTGCAAAGAGTTTTATAGGTGATGAACCATTTGCAGTACTTTTAGGAGATGACATAGTTGATTCTCAAACTCCATGTCTTAAGCAATTAATAGATGCATATGATGAATATAAAACTAGTATATTAGGTGTACAAGAGGTAGATAGGGAAAATACTGATAAATATGGAATACTAGATTGTAAATACATAGAGGATAGAGTATATAAAGTCAAAGATATGGTTGAAAAACCAAATGTAGAAGAAGCTCCATCTAATATAGCTATATTAGGAAGATATATAATAACTCCTGCTATATTTGAGATATTAGAAAATCAAGCTCCAGGAAAAGGTGGAGAGATACAGCTTACAGATGCATTAAAAACTTTAGCACAACATGAAGCTATATATGCATATAATTTTGAAGGAAGAAGATATGATGTTGGTGATAAACTAGGATTCTTAGAAGCAACTATAGACTTTGCATTAAAAAGAGATAATTTAAAAGATGGATTAATGGATTATATGAAAAATATAGTTGAGAATAATAAAACAGTTAGATAGTTTATAAAAAAATAAAAATGAAAAGAGGCGATTTTATGTCAGTTTTAGTAACTGGTGGAGTAGGATATATAGGAAGCCATACTACTATTGAACTTATCGAAGCAGGAAGAGAAGTAATTATAGTTGATAATTTATCAAATAGTAATATAGTAGTTCTTGATAGAATAGAAGAATTAACTGGAGTTAGACCTAAATTTTATGAATTAGATGTACAAGATAAAGAAAAACTAGAAGTTGTTTTTAAGGAAAATAAAATAGATTCAGTTATACACTTTGCAGCATTAAAAGCAGTTGGAGAATCTGTTGAAAAACCATTAGAATACTACTCTAATAACTTAATAAATACTATAGTTTTACTAGAAACAATGAGAAAGTATAATGTTAAAAATTTTGTATTTAGTTCATCTGCTACAGTTTATGGAGATCCACATACTTGTCCGATATTAGAAGATTTTCCATTATCAGCTACAAATCCTTATGGGAAAACAAAGCTTATGATAGAGGATATGTTAAGAGATATATGTAAGGCAGATAAGTCTTTAAATGTTGCCATATTAAGATACTTTAATCCAGTAGGTGCACATAAGAGTGGGAGAATAGGTGAAGAACCAAGTGGAATTCCAAATAATTTAATGCCTTATATAACTAAAGTTGCAATAGGTCAATTAAAAGAGTTAAGTGTATTTGGAAATGATTATAATACTCCTGATGGAACAGGGGTAAGAGACTATATACATGTTGTAGATTTATCTATAGGGCATGTAAAAGCATTAGAAAAGTTAGAAACAAATTCAGGATTAGTAACTTATAACTTAGGTACAGGTAATGGATATAGTGTTTTAGAAATGGTTAATGCTTTTAGTAAGGCGAGTGGAAAAGAAATTGCCTATAAAATAGTAGAAAGAAGACCTGGAGATATTGCTATGTGTTATGCAGATTCATCTAAGGCTAAAAAGGAATTAGGTTGGGAAGCTAAATATAAATTAGATGAAATGTGTGAAGATTCATGGAGATGGCAAAGTTTAAATCCAAATGGATATAATAATTAAATAAATGTAAAACTTTAATGTTAAATTTTACAAATATAGAATTAAGAATAAAAAATTGACATTATATATACATTGTGATAATATAATTACACTGTTAAAAATTTAATACTGAGTAAGTCAGATAATCGCGGGTAGTATTTACTACACGAGGAAAGTCGGAGCTCCGCAGAGCAGGGTGCTAGGTAACGCCTAGTGAGAGCGATCTTAAGGAAAGTGCAACAGAAAATAACCGCCATTTATGGTAAGGATGAAAAGGTGAGGTAAGAGCTCACCAGCAATTAGGTGACTAATTGGCTGTGTAAACCCCACCCGGAGCAAGGCCAAGATAGGATATAAAGAGTATTGCTCGTACTCTCCGGTAGGTAGGCCGCTTGAGCTTATTGGTGACAATAAGCCTAGAAAGATGATTATCTAATACAGAACTCCGCTTATAGATTTGCTCAATTTATTTGAATATAAAACACTAGATTATTTCTAGTGTTTTTTATGTGTAAATGTTTCAAAAATGATACAAGTAAGCATATATTGTAGAAAATATTAACAATATATAGTAAAATAATAAAATATAATAGGGGAAGAGATAAAAAGATTATAAAAGGAGATTAATTAAGAATGAAATATAAAGAATTATATAATGATTGGACTACAAATTTATACTTTGATGAAGATACAAGAAATGAACTTATAGCTATAAAAGATAATGAGGATGAGATAAAAGAAAGATTCTATAAAAATTTAGAATTTGGAACAGCTGGATTAAGGGGAATAATAGGTGCTGGAACAAATAGAATTAATGACTATACTGTAGCAAGAGCTACATTTGGACTTGCTAATTATATAATAAAAAATGTAGGGAAAGAAGGAATGGAAAGAGGAGTTGTTATAGCGCATGATAGTAGATATAAATCTAGAGAATTTTGCATACAAACAGCAAATACTTTAGCTGCATGCGGTATAAAAGCATATATATTTGATAGTTTAAGAACGACTCCAGAACTTTCATTTGCTGTTAGAAATTTAAATTGTATAGCAGGGGTAGTTATAACTGCTAGTCACAATCCACCAGAGTATAATGGATATAAGGTATACTGGGAAGATGGAGCACAAGTTATGCCTGAAATAGCGGAGAAAATAACTGAAGAAGTTAACAATATAAACGATTATAGTAAAATACCTACTATAAAAGAAAATCAAAAAGAACTTATAGTTATGTTAGGAGAAGAACAAGATACAGCATTTATAGAGGCTGTTAAAAAACAGTTTATAGGGAAAGATATTGTATCTAAGGTAGGAAAAGATTTTAAAATAGTATATACTCCTCTTTGTGGGACTGGAAATGTACCTATACAAAGAGTTTTAAAAGAAGTTGGATTTTACAATGTATTAGTAGTTAAAGAGGAAGAAAAGCCAGATCCTAACTTTTCTGGGATAGATTATCCAAATCCAGAAGATAAGAAGGCTTTAGTTAGAGGTATAGCTTTAGCTAAAAAAGAAGGAGCTGATTTAGTAATAGCTACTGATCCTGACTGTGATAGAGTTGGGTTAGCAGTAAAAACTAAATGTGGAGAATATGAATTATTAACAGGTAATCAAATAGGGGCATTATTAGTTAATTATATATTAAATAACTTAAAGGCAAAAAATGAAGTTCCTGAAAATGCTACTATAATAAAAACTATAGTTACTTCAGAATTTGGGGCAAAAGTGGCTGAAAGTTATGGAGTAGATTGTTTAAATGTTTTAACTGGATTTAAATTTATAGGAGATAAAATAAAAACTTTCGAAAAAACAAATGAAAAAACATTTATAATGGGATATGAAGAAAGTTACGGATACTTAGTAGGAACCCATGCAAGAGACAAAGATGGGGTTGTAGCATCTATGTTAATTTCAGATATGGCAGCATATTATCATGACAAAGGAATGAGCTTATATGAAGGGCTTATTGAACTTTATGATAGAGTGGGATACTTTAAAGAAGATATGATCTCTCTTACATTAAGTGGAATAGCTGGGCTTGAGAAAATAAAAGAGGTAATGGAATATTTCAGATTAAATGGATTAGATGAAGTAGATGGATTAAAAGTTATAGAAAGCAAGGATTTTAATGAAGGAATAGATGGACTTCCTAAGTCAAATGTACTTAAATTTATATTAGAAGATGGATCTTGGATTGCAGCAAGACCTTCTGGTACCGAGCCTAAACTTAAATTTTATATAGGGATATGTGAAAATTCAAAAGAAAAAGCTGAGAATAAGTGCCAGTATGTTAAAGATAATCTTAATGAAAAAATAAAAAACTTAATAAAATAAAAATTAAAAAATTTAGAGGATATTTCTAAAATTTTATACTATATAAAAATAACTACTTTAATTTTATTGAAAGTAGCTATTTTTATATAGTTGTTGAATTTTGTGAATTTATATATACTAAATGATTTTATTTTTGTTTTACTTATAATGGATTTTATAGGAATTAAATTAAATATTGGATAAATATATAAGTTAACATTGTCTATATTATTCAAATTAGTTTATTTTATTGATGTTATTCATAGAAATATTATATTAAAATTATATGCAGCATAATAAAAAGTAATTAATAAAATCTAAAAAATTAGATGAATTAGATACTGTAAAAGTATATATATACTTAAATGCTAAATTTTATATATAGTATTTAAATTTATATAGCATATTATAATATATATAATTCAACTAATGTTGAAATTTGTTTAAACTCTTGATAATATGACTAATCTTAATTATAATAATAAAGATAGAAATTTATTAAAGGAGGGAAATTTATGCAAACATCTTTAGATACAGAAATAAAAAGTAACAATAGCTTAAAAATTAATAAAGATAAATTTAGAAATAAAAAATATTTATATGAAATATATAAAAGAGTATTAGATATAGTATCCTCTTTATTAGGTTTGATAATAGGAATACCAATTATGATAGTTATTGCTATTCTTATAAAGTTAGAAGATAAGGGTCCTATTTTTTATACTCAAGAGAGATTAGGAAAAAATGAAAAAAAGTTTTTAGTATATAAGATGAGGTCTATGAAGATAGATGCAGAAAAATATGGAGGAGCACAGTGGGCCCAAAAAGATGATCCTCGAGTAACTAAAATTGGAAAATTTATACGAAAGACTAGAATTGATGAAATACCACAACTGTTTAACATTTTAAAAGGAGATATGAGTTTAATTGGACCAAGACCAGAAAGACCTGAATTAACTTATAAATTTAATAAAGAAATTCCTGGATTTATAGATAGGCTATACATTAAACCTGGATTGACAGGCTTAGCACAAGTTAATGGAGGATATGATATAAGCCCAAAAGATAAATTGAAATGGGATATGATATATATACAAAATAGAAGTGTTTTATTAGATATAAGTATTATTTTAAAAACAATTGGGGTAGTTTTTACTGGAGAAGGTGCAAGATAATAATTTAGATAATAAAATTTAGGAATAGTAGGAAGGAAATATTTATGGCATATTTACTGATACTTTTTATTGCAATTGTATGTGCTTTTATGGATATATACGTTGAAGATAAAAAGAAGAAAAATATAATATATGCACTTTTATGCTTTTTATTAATTATATTTGCAGGTACGAGATTTGAAACTGGAAATGATTGGCCTGAATATACTAGTACATTCAATAACATAGGGACATTAAAAGATTTACTAGTTGGAAAGTTTATTCTATCTAGTACTAGAATGGAATCTGGATATATTTTGTTTAACACTATAGTCAAAAGTTTAGGGGGATCAATAAATGAAGTATTCTTCATTATGGCAACTTTAACAATAAGCATTATCTTTTTAAGTTGCAAAAAATATACTCCATATTATTTCATAGCAATTCTTTTATATTTAAGATATGGATATACTCAAGCCAATTTTATGTTTGTAAGACAGGGACTTGGTATAGCTGTATTTTTATATTCTATAAAATATATATATGAAAAAAACTTTTTAAAGTATTTTATATGCATCACTATTTGTGTTCTTTTCCATAAATCAACATTAGTATTGTATCCTATTTACTTTATTGTAAATAGAGAATATAAAACTAGTGTATTAGTAATCTTTATGGTAATATCTATAGTATTAGGATTTACAAATTGGATACATGGTATAACTATATTTATGCCAAGTGGAATAGCTAGATCTATAAATGGATACTTATCATTTGGGGTAACAGCAGGCATATCTCCATCTATGATAGAAAAAATAGTAGTAATTTTTATAGCATTGTTATTTAGAAATAGATTAAGTGAGAAATTTAAATACTTTAATATATTTTTAAATTTATATGTAATTAGTTTTATATCATATTTTTCATTAATAGAATCATACGTATTGCAACAAAGAATGGTTATTATATTTAATATTGTTGGTATTATTATAATAAGTTATTTTGTATACTTAGGTAGCAATAAATTAATTAAAGGTATAATATGTTTACTGATTGCAGGTATAGTTAGTATGTTTTTTATTAAAAGCATAAGTTTATTTGATGAAAATTCTGTTTATACGCCTTATAAATCTTATTTACCTATGTATTTAGAAAATATTAAAACTAAATTGCAAAAATAAATGATAACAATATATAGAGAAATAGCATATATTAGAATTTTAATAAAGGCTGAAAGTGTAGGATTTTTACTACGCTTTTAGTCTTTTGTTAAGTATATATTAGTAAAATAGGTGAAATGATAATAAATTATATTTTACTTAACGTATTATTATAATAGAAATATTTGTAAATTATATATTCACTATAATTAACACAAAGTAAGATTGTATGAAATATTTAAAAACTGATATAACTTATATAATATAAATATAGAAAATACTTTATATTATATATTAACTTAATTCATACTTAAATAATTTATAATTTGGTTGAACAATTTAACAAACACCTAAAAACAAATGAGATATTAAAAATATTTATAGACGTTGTTTATCATACTATAAGTTTATAGAAGTTAATTTATTTTGATATATTAATTAAAAGTAAATTGCATAAAATTATATTATATATTAAACAATAGGATATTGAGTATTTTAATATGCTTTATTATTTAATATTTAAATAGGAGATAGAATATGAAAGTATCGATAATAACACCTGTATATAATTCAGAAAAATTTATAAGGGAAACTATAGTATCTGTTTTAAACCAAACATATAATAACTGGGAAATGATATTTATAGATGATTGTTCAAATGATAGTTCAGAAAGTATCATAAAAGAATATTTAAATAAAGATAATCGATTTAAATATATAAAACTTAAAAAAAATTCAGGCGTAGCAAATGCAAGAAATATAGGAATTAGAGAAGCTAAAGGTAGGTTTATTGCTTTTTTAGATAGTGATGATATATGGCATAAAAATAAATTAGAAACTCAAGTTAATTATATGATAAATAATAATGTATCATTTTGTTTTTCAGCTTATGAAGTTATAGATGAAAATTCTAAAATTATAAATCAAAAGATAATTCCATCGAAAAAAATAATTTCATACAAAGATATATTAAAACAAAATGTAATTGGATGTCTTACTGTTGTTATAGATAGAAATTCCATTACAGATTTAGAAATGCCTAAAATTAGACATGAAGATTTTGCAACTTGGATAAAAATTTTAAAAAGTGGACAAAAGGCTTATTGCATAGATGAAGTACTAGCATCTTATAGAAAAACTCAAAAATCTTTAAGTGGTAATAAAATAAAATCAGCATTATGGACTTGGGATATATATAGAAAATATGAAAAAATATCAGTACCTAAAAGTTTATTTTATTTTTCAAATTATGCTATTAAATCTTTATTAAAATAAATTAGGAAATATTAATAAAAATACTTTTAGTATCTTAATTAATGTTTTAAATTTTTATCTAAATCGTACATAAGTAAATTTTCGCTTATATAAGTATATATAACTACTTTAAATATTATAATTAAAAATTTTTAATATTAATAAAAACCATGAATCTTACAGTTAAAGTATAAATTTAACAATTAAGGTTGGAGCAATATAAATATATCGTTTAAGGCACATAAAGAAATAAAAGAAAATATTTCAAATATACATTTTAATTATTATAAAAAAATTGAAACATTTTGTAATATTTTTGAACAAGATAATTAAAATATTGTATAAAAATATACTGTAGATGATATAGAAAACTATAAAGAAAACTAATAAATGAAAATTTAATCCATATATATAAACATGAAAAGTTAGAAGAATACTTAAAAAGTGCATTTTTAAATATTAAATTATTATTATATATATATTAAATTGTTTTATTATTATCCTGCAATTTTATATTTGAAAAAGTTTACACAAAATGTATATAATGATTATTTCAATACTTATAGAAATATAACTTAATTACAAAATTTATATCCTAACTTTAAAAAATATAAATATGAAGGTAAGATAATTGAATAATTAAATTATTTTATAACTATAAATGGAAAAAACTATATGAATTTATAAATTTACTATAGTTTAAGAGGATGGTGAAAAAATGGGAAAAATATTATTTGTAAACTTTACTGATATTTATGGAGGAGGAGAAGTTTTTCTAAAAAATGTAATTAATTATAAATCAGACAAAATTAGCAATGAAGACAAAATTTTATTAACACCAAAAAGTAAAAAATTGGAACGTGAGTTAGAAGGTATAAAAATAATTCATGGATTTAGCAGGCAAGGAAATTTTATTAGTAAATCTAATTTTATATCTATGATGAAAGAAATAAAGTTAATAAATAATATAATAAGAGATAACAAAATAGATTGTATATTTTTGAACGGAATTGATAGTTATTATCTATCTAAATTTATAAATAATAAAGTAAAAAAAATTGGAGTTTGGCATGGAATAAATATGGAAAGAACTTTTCTAAAAAAAACTCTTAGTGCAATTTCATTTAATAATTTAGATAACATAATAGTTGTATCAAACTACCAAAAGGATATTATAAATGATATATTTTCTTATAAATATGATTCTAAAATAAAAGTTGTTCATATAGGTAGAGATGAAAAGTTATTTAAAAATGAAGTATATCGTAGTGAAAAAGAAAATGATATAATAAATTTACTTACAGTTGCTAGATTACAGAAGTTAAAAGGACATGAAGATTTAATCAAAGCAATGAAAATTTTATGTAATAAATACAAGAATATTAAATTGATAATAGCCGGAGAAGGCGAGGAAAAAGAAAATATAGAAGAGCAAATAAAAGAATATAAGTTAGAAAAATACATTGAAATGACAGGATTTGTAAATCCGATGGATTATTATGGGAAATCTGATATTTTTATACTTCCGTCATACTCTGAAGCATTTCCTTTAGTAAATTTAGAAGCTATGGCTAGTGGGTTACCTATAATAGCAACAAATGTTGGTGGAATTCCAGAGGCTATAGAAAGTAATAAGCAAGGATATTTGATTGAACCAGGAAATGTTAAGGAATTAGCTGATAAGATATCTATATTAATAGAATCTAGAGAATTGAGAAATGAATTTGGAATGAATTCTAGAAAAAAATTTTTAGAAAAATTTACTCTAAATAATATGTGTAAAAAAATTTATACAATAATATTGAAATAAGGTGAGATTATGAAAAAGTCAATTTTGATTATTACATATGGAAGAGAGGAAGAATTTTTAGATACAATTAAGCAAATATCTAATTATAAAAAGGATGATATTGAATTGCTTATACTAGATAATAATTCTGAAAACCATTTAGAAAAATATGTTAATGAAATTTTAACTAATTGTAGTTTTGAGTATAAATATTTTTGTGAAGGAATAAATTATGGAGTTGCTAAAGGCAGAAACTATCTAATACAAAAAGCTTTGGGAGAGATACTAATAACTCTAGATGATGATATAGAAATTGAAGATATAAATATTTTAATAAATAAGGTAGATTATTATTTTAATGAAAATAGCGATGTAGGATGTTTAGCATTTAATATAAAGAACTTTTACACAAAGGAAAGTGTAAGCTATGAAATTCCACATGGAAATAAAAGGTTAGATTTTAAAAATAATTTATATACATATTATTTTATTGGAGCAGGACATGCTATTAAAAAAAGTGTTTATGACAAAGTTGGAATGTATCCAGAAGATTTAGGTTTATATGGAGGAGAAGAGTTAGACCTTTCGTTTAGGATTATAGAAAATAAGTTTAAAATATTATATACAGCAGATATAATTGTTTATCACAAAGCATCTCCTAATGGGAGAATGGGGTCAAAAAAACAATCTTTTTATAAGTATCAAAATAGATTAAAAGTTATATATAGATATATGCCTAAAATGTATGTGAAATCAAATATAGCTATTTGGTCTGCATATTATATTTTGAAAAGTGGTAATATCAAAGGAGTAATTGAAACTTTAAATATATTAAAAAATATGGATAGAAATGAAATATCTAAAGAAACAGTTAAATATTTAAAAGAAGTTAATGCTAGACTAATATACTAATAAAGGATATATGACTATAAAAATAGTTGCAGTAGTACCGGCAAATTTAAATAATGAGAGACTACCTAAAAAAATATAAAATCTTTTTGATAATGGAAAACCATTAATAGAATATATTTAAAAGTAAAACATTTATATTAAGTGTCTGTATATTGTCAATTATTGAATATGTATCTAAGGGGAGGAAAATCAAAAAAAGAAAGACTAATTTAAACCAGCCTATAACTATCATGAATGAAAAATTAAGATCGTTTTCAAGTGAAATTGGTGCTGAAATATATTTTTTTATCATATGTTAAATCACCGTTTATAAAAGCTGAAAGTATACAAAAGGGTATAGATTAAGTAAGTTTAGATATAAGGATTCAGCATTAACAGTTAGAAAAGTATAAGAGTTTATTTGGAAGGGTGAAAAAGTTTTAATTATAATCCAAGCAATATATCTAGGACGAAGGATTTAGAGATTCTCTATAAAAAAATTAGTAGGATATATATATTTAAAAAGATGGTCTTTTAAAATATAACAGAATAATAGGCTATAAACCGTATTTAGTTGAAGTTTCAAAAGTTGAATCTATAGATATTGATGAAGAAGATAATTTTTATATTGCTAATGCAATTTTCAATTATACAAGTAAGATAGAGTTTTAGTATGAAAGATATAAAAGTTTTAGATTCTACTCTTAGAGATATATAAACTAAATTCAAAAAAATTATTTATATAAGGGTTTGATGGGTATTCTGATAATGATAATCAAAAAATATGCGTTAAAATTTATAACGCCAGCTAAATATAATATCTAATAAATAAATGAGTAAATGAATTAATTTTAATTAACTATTTTAAGTAGCACACTTATATTTTATAGGTGTGCTATTTTTAATTTAACAATTAATTTATTATATAATTTTTTAGTGAAATAACATATGAATAATGTAGTAATTTGCATTTAAATGTACTATATAAATTAAAAAATTATCAAAAAATAAATAATATAACTATTAGACTAAAATATATGATAATATATTTATTGGAGAATATATCGAAATATAAAAAGAATTAGAATTGGGAGATGAATTAATGAGAAAAAGGAAAAATTTAATAAAAAAATTAGTTGTGTTAAATTTAGTATGTACTATGTCTTTTTTATCAAGTATTACAATTGCTAATGCAAATGATAGTGCAGAAGGGGAATTAAAAACTATTATACAAGATTATAATCCTAAAGATGTAATAATAGAAGATGGTATAGCTTTATATGTTGGCGAAACAAAAGACTTATCAGAACATCCAAATTGGAAGCTATCAAATAATTCAGTAGTATCTATAGATGAAAATGGTCAATTAAAGGCTATAGGTGGCGGAACTGTATTTATAAGTCAAAAAATAGGCAATAAGTTACATGTAGTTGAAATTTATGTTCCAGACAATTTGCCTAAATATTATAGTTTTTACAAAGCACAACCCAAAAGTCGAAATTATTATAAAGTGTTTATAGATCCAGGACATGGTGGAGCTGACTCAGGAGCACCTGGACTTGGTAATAAAAATGAAGATGATTTAAATTTAGAAGTTGCAATGAAAGTAAAGAAAAAATTAGAAGATAAAAATATAGAAGTAAAAATGAGTAGAGAGTCAGATGAATTTATAAAGTTAGGTAAAAGGGCTGCTATGGCAAATGAATATGGGGCTGATGTGTTTGTATCTATACATCAAAATTCTGCTGATGCAGAAAGTGCACATGGAATTGAAACATATTATCACCCAAATAAAGATATGTATAAGACACTTGCAACAGATATACAAAATAATGCTATTGATCAAACAGGAGCAAAAAATAGAGGAGTTAAAAGTTCTAATTTAGCTGTACTTAGGGAATCGAATATGCCATCTTCGTTATTTGAAAGTGGATTTATATCAAATCCACAAGAATACAAGAAACTTATAAATCCAGCATATCAGGATAAGTTAGCAACTGGAATTGTAGATGGAATTGAGACATATTTAAAAAATAATATCCATTTAGATGGACAAGATTTGCCAGTAATTAATACTGGAGTTGTTACGACAGATGGTCTTAATGTAAGATCTGGTTACGGAACTGGATATCCTTCAATAGGAAAGCTATCAAAGGGAGAGAAAGTTGAAATAGTTGAAACTAAAGATGGATGGCATAAAATTAAATACAAAGGATCTTACGGATACGTATCAGGTAAATATGTTCAGATAGGTTCAAATGTAGATTCAAATATAGTTTTTAATGATATAGATAGTCATTGGGCAAAAAATGCTATTCTTGATTTTGTTTCTAAAGGCTATATAAATGGATATGGAGATGGTACTTTTAAACCTGATAATTCAATAACTAGAGCGGAATTTGTTAAGCTTTTAAATAAGGCATTTGGATTTACTAAAGTAGGAAAAGAAAACTTTACTGATGTTAGTGAATTGGATTGGTATTACAATGATGTTTGTATAGGAGTGAATTCTGGATATATAAATGGGTATGAAGATAATACATTTAAACCAAATCAGCAAATAACTAGAGAAGAAGCTTCTAAAATAATAGCAACAGTTTTAAATTTAAAAGGTGATGGAAATTTAAATTTTAAAGATAGCTCTGAAATTTCAAATTGGGCTAAACCATATGTTGATGCTTTAAGCGATAATAATATAATAAATGGATATGAGGATAATACATTTAGACCTCATAATAATATGACAAGAGCAGAGTCAGTTACTATATTAAGTAGAGTTAATAATTAAAATTCATAAAAGAGTAAAAAAGCATCCCGTATATTAGGGAGCTTTTTTGTGCATAAATTTAAGTTAGGGAGATTGATTAGATGAAAAAAGCAATAGCAATAATGATAGCATGTGCTTTACTTTCATTAGGAATTAGCACAAATGTATATGCTGATAATAAAGATATGAGAGCAGCTTGGATTACAACGGTATACAATGCTGACTGGCCTAAAATACAAGGTAATATTAGTACTCAGAAAAATGAAATGATAAATATATTAGATAATTTAAAGGATGTTGGAATAAATACTGTAATGTTTCAAATCAGACCAAAAGCTGATGCTTTATACAGATCTAATATAAATCCATGGTCTGATGTTTTAACAGGGATACAGGGCAAAGACCCTGGATATGATCCATTAAAATTTATTATACAAGAAGCTCATAAAAGAGGAATCAAAGTCCATACTTGGTTAAATCCTTATAGAGTTACAACAACAGGAACAGATTTAAATAAACTTAGTGAAAAAAGTCCAGCAAGACAACACCCAGAATGGACTTTAATCAATGATGGAAGAATATATTATAATCCTGAGTTGCCACAAGTTAAACAACATATATATGATACTGTAGAAGAAATTGTAATAAACTATAATGTAGATGGAATTCACTTTGATGACTATTTTTATCCAGCTAATTACCCATTACCAGAAGGTGAGAGTAAAGATGGGGAAGTTGCTAACAACCGAAGAAATCATATAAATGAAATGATGTCAGGCGTAAAAAGAACTATAAAAAATATAAAACCAAATGTAAAATTTGGAGTTAGCCCAAGTGGCATATGGAAAAATAGAGATAGTGATCCAAGTGGGTCAGATACAAATGGAAAGGAAAGTTACTATTCAGATTATGCGGATACTTTAAACTGGGTAAATAATAATTACATAGATTATATAGTGCCACAAATATATTGGAATATAGGTTATAAGATAGCAGATTACTCTAAGTTAATTAATTGGTGGTCAAATAAATTAGATGGCAAGAATGTTGATTTATATATAGGACATGGAATATACAAAGATGTAGTAGCAAATGAAATTGATAAACAAATTGATTTAAATAATCAATATCAAACTATTAAGGGAAGTGTTTTTTATTCTACTTCAGATATATTATTTAATAGACAAGGATGCAGAGATAAAATCAAAAAATCTTTTGAAAATGCTACTAGTTTTACAGATATAAAGGGACATTGGGCAGAAAACTATATAAATAATTTTTACAATAAAGGATATATAAATGGTTATGAAGATAATACATTTAAACCTGAAAATCCAATAACTAGGGCTGAATTCGTAAAAGTATTTAATAAAGTATTTGGATTAACAAAAACAAGTGGAAAAGTTTTTAGTGATACGGTAAATCATTGGGCAAAAAATGAAATTGATATAGCTGTAACTAATGGAGTTGCAAATGGAATGTCTAAAGAAATATTTGCGCCAGATAAATTAATAACAAGGGAAGAAGCTGCAAAAATGCTAGCGAATTATAAAGGTATAGCTGATTCTAATCATGATAAATCTAGACGATTTAATGATTATGATGAAATATCAGATTGGGCAAAAGATTCAGTTGAGGGTGCAATTGAATATGGATATATAAATGGAATGGGAAATGGGACTTTAGCTCCTAAAAATCCTATGAAAAGAGCAGAAGTAGTTGTAATGTTAAGTAGAATAAAATAAAGAATGTATAAAATAAAAGTAGTATTTACAATTTTTAATTTGTAAATACTACTTTTATTTTTATAAAATTAAATGTAAAAAAATGGATAAACATAGCTTAACAAGTAAAAATATATACAAAATAAAATTAAAATGATAAAATATATAAATAGTTGATAAAATTCGGATTTTAGAGTGAAATTAATAATTAGGAGGATATTTGTGGAGAATAAACTCAAATTAATAATAGAAAATGAAATAAATAATTATAATAAATTAAAAAGAGTGATAGATATAATTATATCTATATTAGGAATAATACTACTATTTCCTATATTTTTGATTACAAGCATACTTATAAAATTAGAGTCAGAAGGACCTGTTATATTTAAACAATTAAGGGCAGGAAAAAATAGTAAGCCATTTTATATTTACAAATTTAGGAGTATGAAAACTGATGCACCAAATTTAAGTACTAATGAATTTGAAGATGCAAATTTATTTATTACAAAAATAGGAAGATTTATAAGAAAGACAAGTATAGATGAATTGCCACAATTAATTAACATACTTAAAGGTGATATGAGTATAGTTGGTCCAAGGCCAGTAATATTAGATGAAAAAGAATTGATTTCATTAAGGCAAGATTACAATGTAGATAATATACTTCCAGGAATTACAGGTCTAGCTCAAATTAATGGGCGTGATAGTATAGGGAATGAAGAAAAAGTTAAATTGGACTATGAGTACTTACAAAATAGATCTTTAAAGTTAGATATTAAGATAGTTTTTATAACTATATTTAAAGTTTTAAAAAAATCGGATATAAAAAAAGAAATATAAGAAAGAGGCTGTCTTAAATACGATTATTTTGAGACAGCCTCTTTAAAGCAATTAAAATTATAATTTTAGGAGACTTTAGATTAATGAATACTGTAAAAATATTTGATATACCATTTATTACTTTGAAAAAGAATGACTTAATTGAAGAAATTTTGAAAAGAGTTAATAAAAATGAAAAGACTTATATAGTAACTGCTAATGCCGAAATAGCAATGTATGCAAAAGAGAATAAGTCTTATGAAAATATTATAAAGAAGGCTACCTATATAGTACCAGATGGTATAGGGGTCGTAAAAGGTGCTAAGATATTAAATGAATATATTCCAGAGAGAATACCTGGAATAGAATTGATGATAGACCTATTAGAAAAAGCGAATACTAATAATCATAGTGTATATTTCTATGGAGCAAAAGAAGAAGTTCTAAATATGATGATTAAGAATTTGCAAGTGAAATATCCGAAATTAGACATTGTGGGATATAATCATGGATATGATAGTGATGATGACAATAAGATAACAAATGATATTATAAATTTAAAACCAGATTATATATTTGTTGCTAAAGGATACCCAGCTCAAGACTTATGGATAGATAAGGTTATTAATAAAGTTGATAAAGGTTGCTTTATTGGAGTAGGAGGAAGCTTTGATGTTCTAGGCGGATTTGTAAAAAGGGCTCCAGAAATATGGATAAAACTAAATTTAGAATGGTTGTATAGAGTTGCAGGAGATCCTAAAAGATGGAAAAGATCTATTGCTCTTCCACGATTTGTAATAGAAATTTTAAAAGAAAAAGCGAGTATGAAAAGAAAGGATACTAAATAAATATGAAAAAAAATTTAAAAGGTATGTTCGCATTAGTATTTATAATTGCGCTTGCTCTAGGTAGTGGAATCTTACTAAATAGAATAAAAGAAGAAAGTAAAAATAATACTTATGAAATAGGTATAAGTGAAGATTCTATTTCAAATATGGATAAAAATGAGTTGAAATATTTTTATGAACAAATGAATCAAGAAGGTATAAAAAGCATAATTGTTAAAAATGAGTCTTTGTATCAAATTTCAAAATATAGATCACTGCAAATTTCAGATTTAGCTACGTTTTTAAATAAAAATAAAATATACAAAAATATAGATATACCTAAAGACGCATCTAAAGAGAATATAGTTATAAGTTTAGATAAAAATAATTTTTTAAAAAGTGAGTTATACATTATAGAAACATATTTATCAAAGTATAAAGTTTTAAATAATAAGGACAAAATGATATTCTACATAGATAGTAAAATGATGATAAATGATAATGGAAAAAAAGTAGAAAATCCAATACTTACAAATCAGTTTTTTATAGATGAAAAAAAAGTTAATAAAATAAAATTAAATAAATTTAATACAGTTTTAGCAATTGCAAATATTCAGAATGAAAATAATCAAAAACTATTATTAGATCAAATAAAGTATATGTCTAAAATATATGATGTTTATCAGGTTCAATTAAGAGGACAATCTTTATTTGGATATCCAAATAATATCGGAAATTATTTTAAAGAATTACAAAAGAATAAAATAACAGTGTTTCTTACAGAGTTTCAAAATAGTGTAGGATTAACTACTTACTCTAAATTAAATAAAGGAAATATAACAAGAGCTCATGAAGTAAATGTAAATGAGTTGCATTTAAATAAAAATCAACTTGCAGCAAGAATATCAAGGGCAATAAAAGAAAGAAATATAAGATTTATATCGATAAATGATTTTATAAACTATAAAAATAGTGGATCTGTGGAAAATAGCGTAAATGATTTAATGTATTCTATAAAAGAAGCTAAAGAACAAATAGGTGATAAATATAATATTGGGATAGCTAAGCCAGTACCTATTATACAACAATATAATGTAGCTATAATTTTTGTTTGTATAGCATTTGCAGCTCTTGTAGCTATTACATTTTTAAGTTTATTTGAAAAAAATCTAAAATTATCTATTGCTTTATTTTCAATAGTTATATTAGGTTCTATATTTGTGGTAAAAAGTGACATTGATATTTTAATAAAACTATATACCTTTTCAACAGCAATAATTGGAGCTTTTGCAGCTATAGTTATTCCATATAAGTCAAATTTAAAATCATTTTTAGTTAAATACATAATTAGTGCGACTATTGCAATATCAACAGGTATGATTATAGCTTCTATAATGTATGGAACAGACTATATGCTTAAATTAAAATCATTCTCTGGAGTTAAGTTTTTATATGTATTGCCACCAGTACTAACAGCTATATGGGTTATTTTAAACCTTAACATAGATAAAATAAAGGATATGAAATCATTAAAATCTATAAAGCATGAAGTTATAAATAGATTTAAAAATCTTAAGTTATACCATTTTGTGATAGGGATTTGCATATTAACAGTGTTATATATATATATAACTAGAAGTGGGAATGGAGGAAATGCTAGTGAATTTGAATTGAAAATTCGTGCATTTATGGAAAAAGTATTGTATGTAAGACCTAGAACAAAAGAATTCTTGATAGGATATCCTGCTTTGTTTATGGCTTATTATTTATATAATAAAAATATTAAAAATTCTCAATATATATTAATACTTGGCTCTATTGCAACAATGTCTACTGTAAATACATTTACTCATTTACACACTCCATTTATATACTCACTTTTAAGAACTATATATGGGGTAGTCTTTGGAACGGGTATAGGTATATTATATATTTTCATATTTAATGTACTTATTAAATTTATATACAATAAAAAGAGAATTTAAAAAGGAGAATAGTCATGAGGGTATTAGTTTCTGGATATTATGGGTTTAACAATGCAGGAGATGAAGCAATATTAAAATCTATAATTATAGCTTTAAGAGAAGTTAATCCAACTATAGACATAGTAGTTTTATCTAATGATATTGAACACACAAAAAAAACATATAATGTGGATGCTATAAATAGATGGAATATATTTAAGATATATAATGAGTTAAGGAAAAGTGATGGCTTAATTAGTGGAGGGGGAAGTTTGTTACAAGATGTAACAAGTTCTAGACCTGTACTATACTATACAACTATAATGAGATTAGCTAAATTGGCTAAAAAACCTACATTCATATATGCTCAAGGAGTAGGTCCTATAAATAATGAGAGAAGTAAAAGAATAATAAATAAAGTTTTAAATAATGTGGAATATATTACACTTAGAGATAATGAGTCATTAAAATTATTAAATGAAATAGGAGTACGCAAGCCTATAAGCATAGTTCCAGACCCGGTAATGGGATTTAATATAAAAGACTTTAATAAAAATAAAAGTAAACAAGATAAAGAGAGTATAACTATAAGTGTAAGAGATTGGGATAAGTGTGATGAAAGTTTTTTAGAGAAAGTAGCTATTGTATGTGATAAGATAGTAGAGTCTAATAAAAAAGTTATATTTGTACCTATGCATGGAGAACATGATTATAAAACATCTAAAAAAGTGTTAGATATGATGAAACAAGAGGCTAATATACTAGATCATAATTTAGATATAGAAGATAAGATTTTATATATAAAAGAGTCTAAACTTATGATAGGTATGAGGCTACATGCATTGATATTTGCAGCAACTGTAAATACTCCAATGATAGGGATATCTTACGATCCTAAGATTGAATCTTTTTTAAAGTTAGTTAAACAGCCATGTATAGGCTCGGTTGAGGAGAAATGGTCTTCAGAAAGTCTATTAAAACTAAGTTTAGATATGTTAGAGAATAATGAAAAATTAAAAGCAGAATTAAATCAGAGTTCAAGTGAATTAATTAAACTATCTAAAAGCACAGCTAATAAGGCAATAGATATTTTTAATAAAAAATATTAAGGTAGTTTACGTATAAACTAAGAGAAGGGAAAATATTAGTGTGAAAAAAATATTAGGGATAGTATCAGTTATAATGGTTATTGTATTAATTGGTATTTTTATTTTAAATAAAGAAAATAAAAATAAAATGATAATTCAATCTCAAGAAAATAAAAATAAAAGTATTATCGTTTTAGGAAGTGAGCCGGAATCCATAACGGCAGCTGTAACAGCTGCTAGGCTTGGTTATCATGTGGATATGATTACACAAGATAATAATCTAGGAGGATTATTTACTGAAGGAATGCTGACGGCACTAGATTTAAATTATGTTAATGGAGATGAAATACTTCATGAAGGATTTTTTACTGAGTTTTACAATAATGCAAATAATGGGCATAATTTAGATTTAAAAAAAACTCAAGAATTTTTTAATGAAGTAGTAAAAAATGACAATATAAATCTAGTAAAAGGTGCAACAAACATAACACCTATAGTTGATAAAAACAATAATAAAAAGGCAGTTGGAGTTTCTTATAGTAAAGATGGAAAAATAAAGGAAGTAAAAGGAGAATATATTTTTGATGGTTCATATGAAGCTGAATATACTAGAAAAATGGGTGGAGAATTTAGAACTGGAAGAAGTGAATTTGGACAGCCTAATGAATATGCAGCAGCAGGAGTTATGTTTTCTGTAAAGGATGTAAATTGGAATGAAATAAAAAAGGCCCTTAAAAATGACAATGATCCATATACTGGAGTTACAGGAAATGCTGCATGGGGATTTGCACAGATGTATAAGTACACACCTAAAAATGAACTATTGAAAATGAGAGGATTGAATATATCTAGACAAGATGATGGAAGTATAGTTTTAAATGCACTATTAGCTTTTAAAGTTAATCCTTTAGATAAAGAATCCTACAATAATATAATAAATATAGCTAAAAAAGAAGTGCCTAACATAGTTGAATATATGAGGGAGAACTTGCCTGGATTTGAAAATGCTAAAGCAGGTATAATTGCGAAAGAGCTATATATAAGAGAAGGGGTTAGAATAGTTGGAGATTATACATTAAATGGATATGATATAATAGCTCACAGAAGATTTAATGATGTTATTGGCTTTGGAAGTTATCCTAGCGATCTACAAACTACTTACAAAGAAGGTTATGGAAATGCTATGAATGGAAATAGTATATATGAAATACCTTTATCAGCGATGCTACCAAAGAATATTGAAAATGTAGTCGTTTTAGGAAGAAATGCAAGTTTTGATATTGTTGCACATGGTAGTGCAAGGACTGTACCTGTCTTGATGAATATTGCACAAGGAGCGGTACATGCTGTAGATTATGCTATAACTAACAATATGAATTTAAGAAATGTTAGAGATAATCATATGGATAAAGTACATAAAGAAATGCAAGAAGTAGGTAATATGAAATTTCCAGATATGCCTAAGAATCCATATGAAGGTCACTATGCTGAAAAGTATATAAAACATTTGAGAATAAGAGGTATATTAGGATCAAAATACAAAAATTCAATGCATCTAGATGAAAAGGCTAGTAAGTCTGAAATAAAAAATATTGTAAACTTGATAAAAGAGCACAGTAATATAAAAATTGATGAAAAGCAGATTGAATTTATAAACAATATGAGTGACAATATAACAAAAGAAGAGTTTATAAAGTTAGCATCAATTTTATTTAGTAAAAGTTTTAAGTCTTTAAATGATTTAAAAGAGGCAGGTATATTAGATAAAGATATCTATAATAAAATAAATAAATCTAAATATATAACAAATGCACAAATATATGTACTATTTAGTGAGTACATGAATTTTTCACAGCCTGACTTTAAAGAAGATATAAAACAACAACAGATAGATGTTATAAAAAAATAACAATACAATTTAATTAAAAAATAAGTATATATTTTTCACATTTAGAATTATATATACTTATTTTATTTATCTATAATATAAATTAATATTAGATACAACTTATTTTAAATTTAAAAGGAGTAGTATATATGAAAAAAATAAAGGTAATGACTATTTTTGGAACTAGACCTGAGGCTATAAAAATGGCTCCTCTAGTTAAGGAATTAGAGTCAAGAAAAGAAATTGACAGTATAGTTTGTGTAACAGCTCAACATAGACAAATGTTAGATCAAGTTTTAGAAACTTTTAATATAAATCCAAATTATGATTTAAACATAATGAAACAAGGTCAATCCTTAGTTGATATAACAACTAGGGCACTAAAAAGTTTAGATCAAGTGATTAAAAATGTAATGCCAGATATAGTATTAGTACATGGAGATACGACAACAACTCTAGCAGGAAGTTTAGCAGCTTTTTATAATAAGGTTTTAGTTGGACATGTAGAAGCAGGACTTAGAACATATGATAAATATTCACCATATCCAGAAGAAGTAAATAGACAGGTAACTGGGATTATTGCAGATATGCATTTTACACCAACTGAAACATCAAAAATTAATTTGATTAGAGAAGGAAAAAGTGAAAAAGAGATATATATAACAGGGAATACTGCTATAGATGCACTTAAAACTACTGTAAAAAGAGACTATTCAAATCCAATAATAGATAAAATAGGATCAGATAGAATAATAATGTTAACTGCACATAGGAGAGAAAACTTAGGTGAACCAATGAGAAATATGTTTAGAGCAATAAAAAGAATAACTGATGAATTTTCAGATGTGCAAGTTATATATCCAATACATTTAAATCCATTAGTGAGAGAAGCTGCAGATGAAATTTTAGGAGATAATGAAAAAGTTCATATTATAGAACCTTTGGATGTATTTGACTTTCATAATTTTTTAAGTAAAGCATATATAATAATGACAGATAGTGGAGGTATACAAGAAGAAGCCCCTTCTTTAGGCAAACCTGTATTAGTATTAAGAGATACAACAGAGAGACCAGAAGGTGTATCTGCAGGAACATTGAAATTAACAGGTACAAATGAAGAACAAATATATTATGATACCAAAGAGTTACTGACTAACAAAGATATATATAATAGAATGAGTAAGTCATCAAATCCATATGGGGATGGAAACTCAAGTAAATATATAGTTGATGCAATTATAGATAGGTTAAAATAAAGTAACTAAATAATTGTAAAAACTAATTTATTTAAACTATATAAATATATAAAAAGTGCTACTGAAGTTTATTCAGTAGCACTTTTTATATATTAGATAAACAATTTAAATTAACATTATATTATTAATTATCTGTTACAAAACTATTATAATTATTATAGTAGTTTATTAGAAAAAATTATTTAGCATCATATTAAGTTATTTTTGATACATTACATTGTCAAATATGAAATCATGTAAGATAGGTAAACACTTATCAGCATCATATCTCCATACCCAACCAGCATTTTTATATATACCACCAGTGCTATATTTTTCCATAGGGAACTCTAATGATTTTATATTGAAATCGCCTATAGTTAAAGCAGTCGCTCCAAGTGATAATATAGTAGTTGGCTTCATATTAGTTTTAATATAAGGAAGTATACTATCAACTAATTCTGGGTATTTAGTTACAGGTAAATTTTTAATACCGTCAATGATACCTTGTATAATAGCCCTTTGTCTTCTATCTCTTTCCAATGCACTATCATTTTTTCTTATACGACCATAAGACAGAGCTTGGTATCCATTTAATTTTTGAGTACCTGAGTTATTTATATATTCAATAGGTCCTTTATTAGGATTTTTATCGAATTTATAGCATTCAGGTATAAATTTATTTAATTCATTTAGTTCATTAGGTTTAACATCAACTACAACCCCACCTAAAGTATCAATTATATCCATAAATGAGAAGAAATTAACTATAGCGTAATTTTGAATATCTAATTTGAAGTTATCTTCAATAGTTTCAACTAATAAGTTAATACCTCCATAAGCATAAGCATGAGTAAGTTTTTGTTCACCATGACCAGGTATATTAACATATGTATCTCTAGCTAAAGAAGTAAGTTTTAAACTTTTATTTTTATTATCTATAGTAAGAATCATCATAGAATCTGATCTTGAAGATTCTTCTAAAGTCCTACCATCTGTACCTACTAATAAGATATTAGTTATTCCACTAACTTCTTTATATTTAGTATCATTAAGCGCTTTTGAATCTGTACTACTATCATACATAGTATTTAATTTAAAATATAAATATCCAAATGCACCTGCAGGTATTAATATAACTAATACCAATAGAGCAATAACGAATTTTTTTAAATTCGACAAAAAAATCCCTTCTTTCTTATTATTTTTAACGTACACTTAATTATATTAAACTATAAACATATATTCAATACTATAAAGATTACAAAATATATAACAAAATTGACACAAATCACATAGATAATAATATATAAATAAAACAGGAGGTATTCTAATGATAGATGTAAAAAGTAGATATATTGATATAGAAGATGAGAGTTTAAATTGTATAATAGAATATCCTGTGATAAAGACATATGAAGATAATATGTTTATAAAAAATATAAATAAAAAGGTTTATGAAGATATAAATATATTTAAAGACATATCAAAAGAAGAAGTAGTATATTCTAATGAAAAATCAACTATATTTATAGACTACGAAACTCATTTTAATAAAAATGATATAATAAGCATTTCTATAGTATTTTCAGAAATATATAGAAATAATCATATAATTAATTATATAAACACATATAATTATGATCTTAAAAATGAAAAAAATATATTAAAAGAAGATATTTTTAATAAAAATTTTAATTATAAAGAACTTATAACAAGATATATAAAAAATCAAATACAAGAGCTGACTCAAGATATAACTTTCGACCTGCCTTTTTATATAACCTCAAAATATATATGTATAAATTTCTCATCTTATGAAGTATTAAATTCTAGCGAAATAAAAAATATAAAATTATACTTTAGAGAAATAAAAGAATTTCTAAGTGATTATACAAAAAAATATTTAATGGAGTGATTTAATGAAAGTGCTTAAGGAATATAATAGAGAAGCAGCCGCCGAATATGCAAGAACATGGGCATTATATAGAAATCCTAAATATAAAGATTATGATCCATGGGGAGGAGATTGCACCAATTATATATCTCAGTGTATATATGCAGGTAAGATTCCATTTGATAACCAGGGGAAAGATGTTATGGGGAAGTGGTACTGGTATAGTGATTCAAGCAGAACACCATCATGGACAGCAGCAGATGCATTTGGAAGATATATCATAAAAAATAACAGTGAATTAACACAAAATTATGGAATATATGCAGAAGTTGCAGATTATAATCAATTAGAAATTGGTGATTTAATACAACTAGTATATCAGGGAATAGCTTATCATACTATGATAGTTACACAGGTAATACTAGATGATAAAAATTACTTATTAGATTATCTTATATGCCAACATACAGAAGATTTATTAGATTATCCTTTGAGTGAAAAAATAGGAGAGAGAAAATATATAAAAATATTTGGATACTATCAATAAAAAAGATGAGCCTATATTAAAGTGGACCCTTTGTCAAGGACACTAGAAAAAGAGAGTTATTAAAAAACTGATAAAAGCTGATTTCTGTATTGTACAGGAGTTAGCTTTTTTAAA
>NZ_BAAACP010000022.1:0-27959 GCF_039521565.1 Paraclostridium tenue | reverse complement strand
TTTAAATAAAATAAAAAAACTACCTTAAATTTAAGGTAGTTTTTTTATTTTATTTAAATAAGTTTATTTTATTTTTTCAACTATAGAATTTAAAACTCCATCTAATTCTGAACTTATATTGTCAACTCCATTATGAGTTATATTTACAATTTCCTTTGTCATAGGAAGTTCTCCTAATAAATTTAAATTCATATCTTTTAAGAATTTCTCCGTTTCCTCACCATCAAATAATTTTATCTTTTTATCACAATCTGGACACTGAATATAACTCATATTCTCAACTACACCTAATACTTTAACATTAAGCATTTTAGCCATATTTACAGCTTTTGCAACTATCATAGATATCATATCTTGTGGAACAGACACCATAACAACACCATTTATAGGTATATTTTGCATTACTGTCAAAGGAACATCTCCTGTTCCAGGAGGCATATCTATTAGTAAATAATCTAACTCTTCCCACATTACATCTTTATAGAATTGTTTAACAGTATTGCTTATTATAGGGCCTTTCCATACTATGGCTTGATTTTCATCTCCTACCATAAAGTTTATAGACATTGTTTTTATATTATCTTTAGTTATTATAGGATATATATCTTTTCCATTTGGAGATGTTGCTCTTTCATCTTGTACTCCCATAAGTCTTGGTATACTTGGTCCTGTTATATCTGCATCTAGTATCCCTACTTTATATCCCATTTTATTTAACTTTTTAGCTATAAGTGCAGTTACAGTTGATTTTCCAACTCCACCTTTACCACTCATTACACCTATAATTTTTTTTATTTTATTATTAGGATTATTTTCTATATTACATGTTTCTTGTTTATTACAATTTCCTTTTGATGGACATGAATTACAGTTTCCCATTGTTATTACCTCTCTTTTCATTTGTCTGCTTTTTTACTATTACCAAATATGTATGAAATAATTTTGAAATAGTTACTTTTTTCATTTTATATATACCCAATAATTAAAATTTAAAACATATAAAATTAAATTTTTTAATTTCATACTATATAAATTTCAAAATACTTTTTATAAATTTATTATATCAACAATAAATTTATAAAAAGTATTAATAGATTTACTATAAGCTATGCTTTTATCACTTATCCAATCATCATGTCTTATAGAATTTTGATTTGCACTTCCAGGTTGAAATACATTAGATATACACCCAACTCTTACCTTATTTTCACTAGATATACTCCAATTGTATTTATATTTATCTTCAATACTATTTATGTAATAATTTACTTCATCTAATAAATCCTTATAAACAATTTCAGCTCCTTCTAGTAATAAATCCTCAAGAGTTCCTTTTTGGTAATTATTTGGAAAAAAATAATTATACAAACTTATACTTTCTCCTTTTATATTAATATTTCCTTTTATAAAATCACTCTTTTTTATAATCATATCATTCATGTTTGTTTTAAATTTTTCTTCAAAACTTTGCTTTGCACATTTTTGATCTGCATCAAAAATTGCGCATATACTTTTTATCTGGCCAAGTTCAGATTTATTCATATTACTAATATATAAATCTATTTCCTTTATAAGCCTACTTTCTCCGTTAGCACAAATAATTACTACTATAATATTTTTATTTATAAAATATGTTGGTATAGGTATATATCTATCTAATCTATCTTTTGCAAAAGGATATGTTCTAGGTATTTTCCTTTTCCATATATCAGGTAACTTGTCAATACTCTTTATTTCTTTAAAATTATTAATGTCTAATATCTTAGCTATGCAATTAGCATCATGTACTCCTTCAACAAAAAATAATATATTCTTCATTACCTCACATCCTGCCCTAGAATAGTTCTTATATCTTTTAATTTACTACCTGAAAATCTAGTTGTGTATATATTATCATTAATAGATTCTATTCTAAAACATGTTAAATCATCTAGTTTATTACCTATACCTTCAATCATTGCGTCTATTACTTCTAAACTATGAGTAGTTGAAATCAATTGAACTTTATATTCTATACAAGCTTTTACAAACCATCTAAAAACCTCACTTACCATATCTTTGTAAATAGCTGTTTCTATTTCATCTATTAATAAAATTCCACCTTTAGCGCTAACTATTGCTGAAGCTAGTGTTATTACTTTTTTTACACCATCTCCAAAACTAGATAAAGGCATTAATTTATATTTTTTATGATTTATATAAATAGATGAATTGTTCATATATCTATTAGGTAAAACCTCAAAACTTAAAATATTTTTATCAAACATTTGAAGTAATTTTATTAATTTATCTTTATCTCCGTCTTTGATAACTTCTATTGTATTATTTAACACATTTTCTCTAAAGTGATCATATGGAGTTACATATACTATTTTTATAAGGTTATAACTTCCACTATATCTTAGTTGCTTATTTTCTTGAATATATATTTCTTTATTTATTAATTCTTCATCATTTTGCTTTAGACTAACAATGCCTTCAAATACTTTGCTATCAAAATTTACATCATTTTCATTAAAATCTATAATATTATTTAATTCACCTTTTATTTTCAATTCATTTTCACATTTGTTTATAATAGAATTTATATGTATACCTCTATTTTTCTCTTGGTTTTTAGGAAACATCTCTAGAAAAAGTTCAAATTTAGATGTATTATTACTATCTCTTTTCGATGCATTAATAAGCATGTGCCTTATACTATCTGGATTTTCTAAAAGAGATATAGCTTCTAAAAGAGATGTTTTCCCACTATTATTATCTCCTACTATTATATTTATAGTTGATAAATCATTTAGTTCTAGATTTTTAACTCCCCTAAAGTTTTTTATATTTAAATAACTTAAATAATTCATATTACCACTTCTCTCTTTATATAATCTAATAAATTATATAAATTAAAAGTTATTAATATAACTTTATCTTTTGTTAATTAAACATTTTATGCTTTATAATATAAATTTTTTAAATAAAAAAATCCTGAAAGCTATTAACTTTCAAGATTTTCAATTTAAATATATCTTATTAATTATTTATTTTCGTTGTAATTTTTGTTATATCCTTGATTATTGTTGTTATTGTTATTATTAAAATTCATAGGTTTTCCTGGTATTATAGTAGATACTGCATGCTTATATATAAGATTTTGCTGCTTATTTTCACCTTCTAATAATACTATATAGCTATCAAATCCCTTAACGTATCCCTTAACTTGAACTCCATTCATTAAAAATATTGTTACAGGTATTCTTTCTTTTCTTGCATTATTTAGGAATAAGTCCTGTAAATTTAAAACTGTACTTTTCATTAGTTTAATACCCTCCAAAATGATTTATCATATTTAATTTATTTTATATATATTATATTCTATATTACACAAGATTTACCTTTTTTTCAATATAAGTAATTACATCATTTAAAAGTATTTTTTCATCCTTATATTCATCTAAGTCAAACCACATTGCATCTTTATATCTTCTAAACCATGTCAATTGTCTTTTGGCATATCTTCTTGAATCACGTTTTATAATTTCTATAGCTTCATCATAGCTATACTCTCCATATAAATATTTTATTATTTCTTTATATCCTATACCTTGCATAGATATTAAATCTTTTGTATATCCCATAGATAGTAATTTTTTAACTTCATCTTCTAATCCTTCTTTAATCATTAAATCAACACGCATATCTATTCTTTTATACAAATGACTTCTATCTCTATTTAATACTATTATTATAGGTTCATACTTTTCATTTAGTTTAAGATCATTACTAAAATCACTCATTTTTTTCCCGCTTAAACAAACTTCAAGTGCTCTTATAACTCTTTTAGTATTATTTTTATGAATTCTATTTGCTGCATCTTCGTCTAATTCTTTTAACTTATTATGCATATAATCTATACCTTTTTCTTCAAGTTCTAATCTTAACGATTCTCTTAGTTTATTATCTGCATCAGATTTTGCAAAGTCCATATTATATATAAGTGAATTTAAATAAAGTCCTGTACCCCCAGTTACTAAAGGAATTTTGTTATTTTTTACTATTTCATCTATATAATTATTTGCCCTTTGTTGAAACTCTGAAACAGAAAAACTAAAATCAGGATTAACTTCATCTATTAAATAGTGTTTTATTCCTTTCATCTCATCAGGTTTTACTTTAGCACTTCCTATATCCATATATTTATATATTTGCATAGAATCAGCTGATATAATATCCATATTAAGTTTCTTTGCTAGTTGTATCGATAGGTTTGTCTTCCCAACTGCTGTTGGTCCTGTTAGTATAACTAAAGGTATTTTCTTCATATTCTCCCCTTCTTTCTTACATAATTCTTTTAAACATTTTTTCTATTTCTGTCTTTGATATCTCTACAAATATTGGTCTACCATGCGGACATGTAAAAGGGTTTTTACACATTTCTATTTGTTTTAATAAGCTGTTTATTTCTTCTTCATAAATAGTATCATTAGCCTTTATAGCCGATTTACAAGCCATAGATGCAAACTTTTCACCTTTTAGTTCATAATTGTTATTTATCTCATCTATATTATCAATTATATCTAAGACAAATTTTTCTGATTCTGGAGTTCCAAATATTGTTGGTACACATCTTATCATTATATGATTTTTACCAAATATCTCTATTTCAAACCCAAATTTCATAAATAAATCTATATTATTTTCAATTTTTAACATATCTGTTGTAGATAGTTCTAAAACTATAGGATCAAGTAGCATTTGCATATTTATATCCATATTATAAAACTTTTCCATATATCTTTCATATAATACTCTTTCATGTGCTGCATGCTGATCTAATAAATACATATTACTTCCTTTTTGAAGTATTATATAGGTTTTAAATATGGTACCTATAACTATATATTCATTAAGAGAAAATTCATGTTTTTTATCTTCAATAAATTCAGATTGATGTATATTTTTTTCATAAGATACATTTTCTTCATTTATACTTTGGTTGTCTAAATTATTAGATGGTGTATATATATCATTATTTTTTTTATAAATATCATCGTTTAAATTTTTTTCTTCTTTTTTTTCAAGCTCTAGTAAATCATTAAAACTATATACTTTATTTAAATCTATAGCTTCATCCAAAACTATAACTTCATCAGTTTTTGATTGATTTATTGCATTTTTAACTTCTTTAAATTCTTTTTCAAGTTTATTTCTATCTTCTAGTTCTTCAAAATTGTATGTTTGATTTTTATATTCTTTTTCTAAATTATTTAGTATTCCTTGATTTAAGTTATCAACATTAATTTGCTCACTTTTATTATCTATTTTTTTAGGACTTGTTATAGGCTTTGATATTAGATTTTCCTTTTTATCAAAAGTTTCATATTTTCCTATTAAGTTAGATCTTATTAAAGAACTTCTTATATATTCTTTAAGTTCTACATATATTTGTTGCTCATTTTCAAACTTAAGTTCAAGCTTAGTTGGATGTATATTAACATCTATTTTAGATGGGTCTATTTCTATATTTAAAAAGCAAACTGCATGTTTATTTATAGGTATAAGTGATTTGTATCCTTCACTTATAGCATCTAATATAATTTTACTTTTAACGTATCTTTTATTTATATATATATGTTGAAGATTTTTATTTGCTCTATATACATTATTATTGCCTATATAACCACTTATCTTAAAAAACTGACTTTCATGGTTTAATTCTATTAAATTCTCAGTTATATCTTTTCCATAAATACTTCTTATAGTATTTATAAGCTTACCATCACCTGGTGAATTTAGCATAGTTTTTTTATTATTCACATATTTTATACTTACATTAGGATTTCCTATAGCTAACTTATTTATTAAATCACTTATATTTATAGTTTCAGCATGAGTTGATTTTAAAAACTTTTGTCTAACAGGAGTATTAAAAAACAAATCACGAACCATAATTGTTGTTCCTTTGTTAGTACCTACTGGTTCTTTTAATTTTATATTTCCACCTTCAACTAAAATTTTAGTTCCTACAGGCTCATCTTTAGGTCTAGTAATCATTTCTATTTTAGCAACAGAAGCTATAGAAGCTAGAGCCTCACCTCTAAACCCTAAAGAATATAAATCATATAAATCATCAATTTTATTAATTTTACTTGTAGCATGTCTTAAAAAACTTTTTTCAACTTCGCTAGAATCTATCCCACTGCCATTATCAGTTATTCTAATAAATTTCTTACCACCATCTTCAATCTCAACTATTATTTTTTTGCTACCTGCATCTACTGAATTTTCTACAAGTTCTTTAACAACAGAAGAAGGTCTTTCTACAACTTCCCCAGCTTGTAATTGATTTATAGTAGCTTCATCTAATATATTAATTCTAGCCATATATTCACCTCACTTTGTAGTAAAATTTAACGTTATTTAATTCTTTAAATTATAATAAGGACTATAGTTAGCTATAATCCTTATTATCTATAAGTTTACTTTATTTTTTTAGCTTTACTTTGTAAATTATATAAAGCATTCATAGCATCTAGTGGTGTCATATTTAAAATATCTAAATTTTTAATATCATTAATTAAATCATTATCATAAATTGCGTCAAATGATATTTGTGTTATAGCAACTTCATCCGTGTTAGAATTTTCTTTTTTAAGTTTATTTACTTCACTTTCTAGTTTTTTAATATCTAAAATATATTTTTCTTCTTTTTCAGTTATTTTCTTTTTTAAATTATCATACTCTAATTTTAAACTATCATATAACTCTTTTTCTACAACATCTGATTTAAATTTTTTATTATTTTCAAATACTTTTAAACTTTCACTATCTGACAAATATTTATCTTTGCTAGTTTCTTTTAAATTATTTTGGATATGATTTTTTTCTAGATCTATTAGTATTTCTTTTGATCTTTTTATAACTTCTTGTGGTAACTTAGCAAGTTCTGCAACATATATACCGTAACTTTTATCTGCTCCACCTTCTATAATTTTTCTTAAAAATACTATTCCATCATTATTTTCACACACTGCAACTGAATAATTTTTAACATCACTAAATTCATCTTCAAGTTCTACTAATTCATGATAGTGTGTTGCAAATAAAGTTTTACATTTAATATTTTTTTGTATATATTCAACTATAGACCAAGCTAAGCTTATACCATCATAAGTACTAGTTCCACGACCTATTTCATCAAGTATTACTAAACTTTTATCTGTTGCATTTTTAAGTATTTGTGAAACTTCTGTCATCTCAACCATAAATGTAGATTGACCCTGAGATAAATCGTCACTAGCTCCAACTCTAGTAAATATTCTATCTAATATTGGAATATTTGCATACTCTGCTGGGACAAATGAACCAATATGAGCCATCAAAGCTATAACTGCAGTTTGTCTCATATAAGTAGATTTCCCTGCCATGTTTGGTCCTGTTATTATATTTATAATATTTTCACCTTGATTTAAATATGTGTCATTTGGAACGAAGTTTTCTTCGCCTACAATGCTTTCAACAACAGGGTGACGACCATTTTTTATATCAAGTTTATTATCTTCATTTATCACAGGTTTTACATAATTATTTATATAAGCAACAGTAGCTAATGAAACAAATACATCTATATTAGCTATAGTTTTTGCTACTAATTGTATTCTATCTATATTTTCATATATATTATTTCTTATATTTACAAATATCTCATATTCTAAACTTTTTATTTTTTCTTCAGCATTTAAAATTTTATCTTCTATTTCTTTTAATTCACTAGTTATATATCTTTCCGCATTACTTAATGTTTGTTTTCTTATATAACTATCATCTATATTTGCACTAGCTAAGTTAGCTTTAGTTATTTCTATATAATAACCAAATACTTTATTAAATCCTACTTTTAATGATTTAACTCCTGTTTTTTCTTTTTCTCTATTTTCAATTTCCTTTATCATAAAGGCTCCATTTTTAGAGATATCTCTTAAATCATTTAATTCATCATTAAATTCAGATTTTATTATGTTCCCATCTTTGATAGTTATTGATGGTTCTTCAAGGATTGCACTATCTATTAAAGAATATATATCATTTAAATCATCCATATTTGATATATAATTTTTAAGTATATCTGCATCTGATGAATTTATTATATTTTTAAGCATCGGAAGTTTTTCTATAGAATTTTTTAAATGTATCATTTCCTTAGGAGTAACTTTTTCAAATGCTATCTTCCCACATATTCTTTCTATATCATACACATTTTTTAATACATCTATTAAATCTTCTCTTAGCATAAAGTCTTCTTTTAATTCTTCTATTACATTAAGTCTTTTTTCTATTTTCAGCTTATTTACTAATGGCTCTTCTACATACTTTCTAAGCATTCTACCACCCATAGCTGTAGAAGTTTTATCTAGAACATGAAGTAATGAACCTTTTTTAGCATTACCCCTTATAGTTGAAGTTAATTCTAAGTTATTTCTAGTAAACATATCTAATATCATATATTCTTGTGAGTTATATATATTTATATTGTTTATATTAGATGTTACTTGCTTTTGAGTGTTATATATATAATTTAGGATTATACATAAACTTGAACTTATAAGTCCATATTCATCAAGGTTTAATTTTTCTAAATATTCCTTATTAAAATACTCACCTAATATATTTTCATTTAGGTAAGTTTCATCAAAGTTTTCATTTATATAAATATTACTTAAACTAGCTATATTTCTTATTTGTTCTATTGTATTAATATCATTTGCTATTATCTCTGTTGGATGTATTTTAGCTATTTCTTCTACTAATTTATCTTTATTTAAATAAGTTGAGTTAACTTCTCCAGTACTTATATCAATATAAGAAATTCCTATTTTATCATTTTGGGTAAAAACTGCTAATAAATAATTATTTTTCTTATTTTCTAGTAAGTTTCCTTCAAGTACAGTACCTGGTGTTATAACTCTTACAACATCTCTTTTGACTATTCCCTTTGATGCATTTACATCTTCAACTTGTTCACATATAGCTACTTTATATCCATTTTCAACTAGCCTTGATATATAGTTTTGAGATGAATGAAATGGTACTCCACACATAGGAGCTCTCTCACTCATACCACATTCTCTTCCTGTTAGTGCTATTTCTAAAGTCTTTGAAGCTACTATTGCATCTTCAAAAAACATTTCATAAAAATCTCCAAGCCTAAAAAACATTATACAGTCTTTATATCTATCTTTAACTTCAAAGTATTGCCTCATCATAGGAGTTAATTTACTTTTATCTATATTCATACGCTCTTCCTCCTCTATGTTCTACATATTATATCATATTTAAGTACTTATATTTATATCTATATTAATATCTTTTATATTTTCTTTTTATAAAGCGTCACATTTATATACCTTTCTCCATATATAGTATTATAGTAATTTTCAAGATAGAAACTAAATTAAGTTTAGTATAATTCTTAATTTTACTATAAAAAATAAAAATAGGAGAGGTTATTATCAATGGAATACTATAATGAATATGACAACAAGTATGATTATAAAAAATATGACAGAGATGAAAAATGTCATTGTGACTGCAAAAAACATCATCATCATGATGACTCCTGCAAAAAAATAAAAGGCGAAGTTAATCATTATGAAGATTGCAAATATATAGATGGTAAAGATTACTGTATAGAGAATAAAAACTACTATGATAATTATTATAAAAAATATAATCATTATTATATAACTGATTATGATTATATCACAGATCATTATTATGAATATGATGTTTATCATTATGATCATAAAACTAAATATGATTGCAAATATTATGAAGATAAATACTATGAAAATGATTATTATAAAGAAAAAGATCATTGGAAAAAAGATAACTACTACAATGAAAAAGATTATGGTAAAAAAGATAACTATTATAAAAAATGTGACTGTGAATATTGCAAAAAACACAGAAAAGATTGTAAATTCTAGTAAGGTTTTGATTTGTTAATATATATACTCATTTGTATTAAATTAACCCCTTATAAAATTAAGGGGTTTTTTTATTTAACATAAAGTTAATTATTATAAATTTTACATACTAATTTAAATATATATTTTTTATTTTTTTCTATAAATCGTCACATTTGTATACCTTTTTCCATATATTGTATTATAGTAATTTTCAAGAAGGAATTTAAATCGAGAGACTTATTTTCCTACTTGAGTTTACTATAAAAATATAAAATAAGTGAGGTTATTATCCATGGGATATTGTAATGAATATAACAACAAGTATGACTATAAAAAATTTGACAGACATGAAAAATGTCATTGTGATTGGAAAGAACATGACAAACATGATAAATGCCATTGTGACTGGAACGAACATGATAGACATGATAAATGTCATTGCGACTGGAAAGAACATGACAAGCATGATAAATGTCATTGCGACTGGAAAGAACATGACAAGCATGATGACTGCTGCAAAAAAATAAAAGGTGAAGTTAATCATTATGAAGATTGCAAATATATAGATGGTAAAGACTACTGTATTGAAAATAAAAATTACTATGACAATTACTACAAAAAATGTAATCACTATTATATAACTGATTATGATTATATTACAGATCATTATTATGAATATGATGTTTATCACTATGATCATAAAACTAAATATGATTGCAAATATTATGAAGATAAATGCTATAAAGATGACTATCATAAAGAAAAAGATCATTGGAAAAAAGATGATTATGGATATTGTAAAAAAAATAGAAGAGGTTATGACTACTAATATATAATTTCTTTATAAAAGTATAATTATTACTGTTTTATTAAAGCTATGATTTTTTAATCATAGCTTTTTTTATTTTACAGTTTTTCATTTACACTTATAGATGTCATTTATCTTAATTTACTCATATATTAATATATATCTATATAGTAGATCTTTTATCAATGAATATAATTAAGTAACTTATAAGAATGAAATTACTTTTTTAAAAGTAGCAGTTAAATTTATCAATACTGGAAAATATTATGTTTATATTTATAATTATGGAAGTAAACTTGGTAACTACAAATTAAAATTATCTAATGCTAATTAATTATATATATTTTTTAATACAGTGTTATAATTATTTAATTTAAGATTCATAATTTTCCTTATTTCCGTTTATAAGCATAAAAAATGTAGTAGCATTTTTACTAGTCATAAATTCTTGAGTATTTATATACAATTATAAATTGCTTATCTTCTTTAATTTTTAATGATTTTTTATCAAAAGAAATCATTTTCAAATATATATGATATAATCTATTTAAATATTAGTATAAAGGGGTAATATATATGACAAATCCAGTAGTTAATATGAAAATTAAAGATGGTAAAAATATAAAAATTGAGTTATTTCCAGATCAAGCTCCTGAATCAGTTAAAAATTTTATAAGTCTAATAAATAAAGGTTTTTATAGTAATACAGCATTTTTGCGAGTTGAAAATGATAAGTTAATACAAGGAGGGTGTCCTGAAAACAATGGTACAGGAGTATTAGGTTATAGCATAAAAAGCGAGTGTAAGGATAATGGAGTAAATAATAACTTAAAATTTACTAGAGGTACTATAGGTTATGGTAGATTTGAACATAATGCTGAAAGTTGCCACTTTTTTATAGTTACTCAAGATACACCTCAACTTAATGACAAGTTTGCTGCTTTTGGACGTGTTATAGATGGAATAGATGAAGTTGATAGAATAAGTAAAGTTAAAACTGAATTAGATGTATTTTTACATAGAGCCATTGAAAAAGTTTATATAGAAAATATGACTGTAAATACTTTTGGAGTTATATATGATAGTCCAAATAAACTTAAAGGTTTATCTAAAGAAGAAACTTTAATTAAATGGAACTATACTATGGAAGAACGTAAAAAAACTGGATACAAAGTAGTTTAAATATAACTTAAACAAAAAAATAGCTAACAGATGTTAGCTATTTTTTGTTTATCCATTTATATCTTTATTTTTATATGCTCTGTAACAATGTAAAAATTCCCTTGTACTAAATATATATTTACCACTTATTTGTGTATAATAAACTCCTGTAGAATCATATATATCTTTTACTTTTTGAGTTAAATTCTTATGGTAATATCTAAGCTCCTTAAATTCTTTTTTTAATCTATCTGCTGTTAACCATACTTTATTAGATGTTATATCTGCTAGTTTTATATTTTCAAAAGATATATTATTTTGTTGTCCATAAACATATAACTCAGCCATTATTTCTTGTAAGTTTTCATTAGTTAAATCATGCTTAAGTTTTATATATGTTATAGCACCCATGCCATCTCTACCTTTTTCATTTAATTTTTCTTGATGTATAAGTGCCTTTAATGGTTGTCTCTTTATATATATATAATTTATATCATCAAGTACATATTCTCCTCTTACATACTTAGCAGGTTTATATATTACTAATATAGGACTATATTCTCCTCCTATTTCTTCTGTATTATAATCAGTTATATCACTTAAATCTAACAAATTATGCTCTTTAGATATAGATCCATATCTTGATTTTTTTATTAAAGTATACATTCTTGAATTTTGACTTTTGTATATTAATTCATCTAAGTAAGTTTTATCTAAAATATTACCTTCATTATAAGAATTATTTATATAGTTAAGTTTTATTTCTTCTTTTAAAACATTGATTTCTTCTATTCTTACATTAAAGTAAGCTAATAAATATTTAAACTTTTCTTCTAATTTACTTATATTTATATTAATGTAAGGTTGTATTTTTTCTAGATTTTCTTCTGATTTTATATTAAGTAATAAGTTTCCTATTTTTTCTATGCTTATGCTACTATTTTCATCAAATAAGTACTTACTTATGTATTCTTTTAATTTTGTTAAATTATTATATATTCTTATGTAATCATTTATAATAGATGGTTCATCTTTGTATTTTTCTATTAAAATGTTAGGTATCTCTATATAGTTTTTGTCATATTTTAAACATACTTTTAAATTATTATCTTTTATTATATTCTCTATTGATTGAACATTGTTGTCTTCAGTCATCTTAAATTCTCCTTACTATTTAATATCCTATTTAATATTATACATAAATTTTTAATTTAGTCATGTATTTTTAAGGTTTTAATGGCTTATTTGCTATAGTAATACATTAATTTATATATTTTTTTCAAGTTTTAAGTGTACAAATTAACCTTAGTTATATAATAGTAGTATAACTAAAATAGGAATCGAGGTATTTACATTGATAAAAGATTTAAAAGACATTTTTAAAGATTATACTCCATATATAAATGGACATGAAAATATGAAAAAAGCATCTGTTTTAATTCCAATAATTGAGGTAAAAGATTCTCACTTTATATTGTTTGAAGTACGATCTAAAACTTTAAAATCCCAACCTAGTGAAATATCTTTTCCTGGAGGAAAGATTGAAACTAATGAAACTCCCTATGAAACTTGTATAAGAGAAACTTGTGAAGAACTAGGAACAGTTACTAGTAATATTGAAATTTTAAGTGAACTTGATTTATTTGTAAGTCCTTCAAATCTTATAATTCACCCATTTGTTGGAATTATAAAAAATATAGATATATTATATATAAATAAAGATGAAGTAGATCACATATTTTTAGTTCCTATATCTCATTTACTTGAAAATGAACCTGTTAAATATGAAAATGAGGTTAAAGTTATCCCAAATAAAAATTTTCCTTATGAATTAATTCCTCATAAAAAAAACTATAAGTTTCAAGGAGGATACTATGATTCTTTATTTTATATGTATAAAAATTATGTAATATGGGGAATAACAGGCAAGATACTTGATAATTTTTTAAATTTATTAAAATAAATATATGTTTTTAAAAAAATGAGTATCTCTAAATGATAAAATTCATTTTTGAGATACTCATTTTTTATTAACTACATATTAGCATTTTCAGCTACTTTATTTTTTAAATATTCATTTATAGCTTTTGCTGCTTTTCTACCAGCACCCATAGCAGATATAACTGTTGCTGCACCTGTAACTGCATCGCCTCCAGCAAAAACCCCATCTTTAGAAGTTACACCATTATCATCAGCTACTATACATTCCCATTTATTTGTATCTAACCCTTCTGTAGTAGATGTTATTAATGGATTTGGAGATGTTCCAAGAGCCATAATAACTGTATCTACTTCCATAATAAACTCAGAATTTTCTATAGGTTTAGGTCTTCTTCTTCCTGATCCATCAGCTTCTCCTAATTCCATTTTTACACATACCATACCTTTAACTTCTCCATTTTCATCAGTTAAAATTTCTACTGGATTAGTTAAAGTATCAAATATTACTCCTTCTTCTTTAGCATGATGAACTTCTTCAAGTCTAGCAGGAAGTTCTGCTTCCCCTCTTCTATATACTATGTGAGTTTCTGCTCCTAGTCTAGCTGCAGTTCTAGCAGCATCCATAGCAACATTTCCTCCTCCTATTACTGCAACATTTTTACCAGCTCTTACTGGAGTCATATAATCTTCTCTATATGCTTTCATTAAATTTACTCTTGTTAAAAATTCATTAGCAGAACATACTCCATTAGCATTTTCTCCAGCTATTCCCATAAACTTAGGAAGTCCTGCTCCAGAACCTATAAATACAGCTTCAAATCCTTCTTCATTTAATAATTCATCTATAGTTATAGTTCTTCCTATTATTATATTTGTTTCTATATGTACACCTAAATTTTTTATATTTTCTATTTCTGGCTTCACAACACCATCTTTAGGCAATCTAAATTCAGGAATTCCGTAAGTTAAAACTCCACCAGGTTCATGCATTGCTTCAAATATAGTAACATCATATCCTAATTTAGCTAAATCACCCGCACAGGCAAGTCCAGCAGGACCACTTCCTATAACAGCAACTTTTATATTATTTGGTTCTTGTTTTATAGCTAAATCAAAATTATGTTCTCTAGAATAATCTGCAACAAACTTTTCTAATTTTCCTATTGCCACTGCATCTGATTTTATTCCAAGAACACATACCCCTTCACATTGGTTTTCTTGAGGGCAAACCCTTCCACACACAGCAGGAAGTGAACTATCTTTAGCTATTACTTTAGCAGCTCCTTCAATGTCACCTTCTTTTAATTTACCAATAAATCCTGGTATGTTAATTCCAACTGGACATCCAGTTACACATCTTGGTTTTTTACATTCTAAACATCTACTAGCTTCTTGCATTGCTTCTTCTTTATTATATCCTAAACAAACTTCATCGAAATTTTTAACTCTAACTTCAGCTTCTTGGTGTCTAACCGGTACTTTAACTTTGCTCATGATTAATTACCTCCACATCCGCATCCGCCATGTTGATGCGTATCCCCTTCTTCTTGTTTTAGTATGGCTCTTCCTTCTTCTGTTTTGTACATAGCCTGTCTTCTCATAGACTCGTCAAAATTAACTAGGTGACCATCAAATTCAGGACCATCTACGCATGCAAATTTTATTTTACCACCAACATTAACTCTACATGCTCCACACATTCCTGTTCCATCAACCATTATAGGGTTTAAACTTACTGTAGTAGGTATACCTAAATCTTTAGTTAGCATACACATAAATTTCATCATTATCATAGGTCCTATAACCACTGCATGATCATATTTTTTACCTTGATTTTCAACTAAATCTTTTAAGCAATCTGTAACTCTTCCATTAAATCCATATGTACCGTCATCTGTGCAAACATAAAGATTTCCAGCGACTTCTCTCATTTCATCTTCTAAAATTAATAAATCTTTTGTTCTAGAACCAACTATAACATCAACATCTATTCCATGTTCTTTAAACCACTTAACTTGTGGGTATACTGGTGCAGCTCCAACTCCTCCAGCTACAAATATCATTTTTTTATTTTTTAATTCATTTATGTCTTCTTCAACAAACTCACTAGGCATGCCTAATGGTCCAACAAAATCAGCAACATAATCCCCTTCTTCAAATGTTTCAAGTTGTTTAGTACTAGCTCCAACAGTTTGGAAAACTATGCTTACAGTTCCTTTATCAGTATCATAGTCAGCTATGGTAAGAGGTATTCTCTCACCTTTTTCATCATTTTTTACAATAATAAATTGTCCTGGCTTAGAAGCTTTTGCAACTCTTGGAGCTTCTATGTCCATTAAATAAATGCTATCTGCCAGTTTTTTCTTTTTTACAATTTTACTTCCCATAACTCTATCTCCATTCTGCCAAATAATTTATATTTTAATTTTATATACATCATATATAGCATAAACCCCTAACTGATAACATTTTCCCAGTTAGCTATATACAATTTCATGTATATAAAATTAATTAACTTATATATCATTTACAACTATATTATACATAAAAAAACAGCCTTTGTGGCTGTTTTTTTTAAATAATTTTCTAATCTACTATTATTCCGTTTAATGAGAACGTCTTTGACTCTGTAATTTTAACATTTACAAGAGTTCCTATTATATCTTCTCTATCAGATTCAAAGTTAACCAGTTTATTTTGTCTTGTTCTACCAGTAAATTTATTATCATCTGTTTTACTTTTTCCTTCAACTAAAACTTCAACAGTTTTTCCTTCATATGATTTACTTATTTCCTCACAGATTTTATTTACTTCCTCTAATACTTTATTAAATCTTTCATGTTTTATGTTTTCAGGTATTTGATTTTCCATTTTAGCTGCAGGTGTTCCTTGTCTCTTTGAATATATAAATGTAAATGCAGAATCATATCTAACCTTTTTAACTACATCTATTGTATCAAGTAAATCTTCTTCAGTTTCACCTGGGAATCCTATCATCAAGTCAGTAGAGAAAGCTATATCTGGAACCTCTTTTCTAGCTTTTTCTATTATTTCTAAATAATATTCTTTAGTATAATGTCTATTCATTTCCTTAAGTAATCTAGTACTTCCACATTGGACTGGTAAATGTAAGAATTCACAAACTTTATCACAGTCTCTTATTGCATATATAACTTCATCAGATATATCTTTTGGATGAGAAGTCATAAATCTTACTCTTTCTAATCCTTCTATATCATTTACCATTCTTAATAATTGATCAAATCTTATTGGATTTTCTAATGTTTTACCATATGAATCAACATTTTGTCCAAGTAATGTTACCTCTTTTGTTCCATTTGCAACTAATTCTTTTATTTCATTAATTATATCCTCTGGAGTTCTACTTCTTTCTCTACCTCTAGTATATGGTACTATGCAGTAAGTACAGAAATTATTACATCCATACATTATGTTTACAAATGCTTTTAATTCAAATTTTCTGTTACTTCTAAGGCCTTCTACAACTTCTCCATCCACATCCCAAACATCTATTAACGTTCTTTGTGAGTCCATAGAACTTGCCAATAACTCTGGGAACTTATATAAGTTATGTGTACCAAATACTAAATCTACATGTCTGTATTTAGTTTTTATTTCATCTACAACATGACTTTGTTGCATCATACATCCACATACAGCTATTTTTAAATCTGGATTTTTCTTTTTTAAAGGTTTTAATTGTCCTAAATTTCCGTAAACTTTAAGCTCTGCATTTTCTCTAACTGCACAAGTATTATAAATTACCAATTCACATTCAGCTGCAGTTAGTCCTTGAGTGTAACCCATTTCTTCAAGCATTGCACATAATTTTTCAGAGTCATGTTCATTCATTTGACATCCAAAAGTTTGTATCATATATCTTGGTTTTCTCCCATGTATAGCATAATATCTATTAGTAGTTTCAGCTATTGCCTCTATAAATCTATCTTGTTCTTGTATTTTTTCTATAGGAACGTGTACTTGTTTTCTTTTAGCCACAACTAGCCCTCCTTAAATTACTTCATCATATATTTTCTTGTCGATTTTTTGAATTTAAAATTAATTATACCAAATTTAGAACTTATTTTAAAGATATCATTTAATATTTAGCTGTATATATTTTTAAAAATTACAAATACTATTGTATATCTCATTCAACGTTAAATATATAATAAAGGATGGTAGTCTATGATTGTAGTTTTAATTAGAAGTATAATTCTTTATATAGCAGTTTTAATAGCACTTCGCATCATGGGAAAAGGCGAAATAGCTGAGATGAATTCTTTTGATTTAGTTATAACCCTTTTAATTGCTGAAGTTGCTGCTATACCTATGCAAAATAATGAAATCCCTATAGTTTATGGATTTGCAGCTATTACTGGTTTAGTATTTATGCAAATTATAATTTCTTATTTAACTTTAAAGTTTAGAAGTTTTAGGCTTTTATTAAATGGAAAGCCTGCTATCCTTATAGATAAAGGTAAAATTAATTACAGTGCTTTAAAACTTGAAAGAGTAACTATGGATGAACTTTTAGAACAACTTAGAATTCAAGGTTATTTTAATTTAAAAGATGTTTATTATGCAATACTTGAAACTGATGGAAATCTTAGTATAGTCCCTAATCCTGGTTATGAAAAAATTCCTAAAGAAAACTTTAATCATTTACCTATTCCTTTGATATTAGATGGTCAGTTAATAAAATGTAATCTTGAAAGTATAAATAAAAATACGAATTGGCTTTTATCAGAACTTAAAAAAAATAATATCAACTCTATTTCTGATACCTTAATTTGTATATTAGATGAAAAAGATAATTTTTTTATACAGAAAAAATAATTACTTAAGAGGTGATATATTGAAATCTATTATATTTACTATGATTTGGACTATATTACTTATTAGTTTAGGCTTATTTGTATCTTTTAAAGCAGAAGATTTTTCAGATAAATATGTAGAATCTTTAAATAAACTTGAAGTATACGTAAAAAATGAGGATTGGCAAACGTGCGATAAATTAAATAATGAACTAAAAAAAAATTTTAAAAAAGATTCTAGACATTGGTTTAAATTTTTAAATCATTGTCATTTAGGAGATATAGAATTATCTTTTAATATATTATCTGATGGTATTTATTTAAAAGATATAGGAACTTGTTTAGAAGAAATAGAAAATATAAAAATATACTTACACCGTATGATAGAATCTGAAAGGTATAACCTTGATCACATACTATAAAAAAGATGTCTTAAAATTTATTACAATTTTAAGACATCTTTTTATTATTTACTCATTTCTTTAGATTTTTCTATGCAATCACCTATAGCTTTTATAACTGCACTTCTAAACCCTTCTGATTCTAAGGTTTTAACTGCTTCTATTGTAGTTCCTCCAGGAGAGCATACCATATCTTTTAATTCACCTGGATGTTTATCCGTTTCAAGAACCATCTTTGCAGAACCCATAACAGCTTGAGCTGCAAATGTATAAGCTTGATTTCTTGGCATTCCAGCTAAAACAGCAGCATCTGCCATAGACTCTATAAACATAAATACATATGCTGGTGCTGAACCACTAACACCTATTACAGAATCTATTAAATATTCATTTACTATTTCAGCTTTACCAAATGAATTAAAAATTTCTTTGACTATATTTAATTCTTCATCTGTTATATTTTTATTTTTGCAAAGTGCACTCATTCCTTCATTTACAAGTGCTGGTGTATTTGGCATAGTTCTTATAACTTTTTTGTCATTACCTATAACATTTTCTATCGATTCAATAGTTTTTCCTGCAGCTATTGTAACTATTATTTTTTTATCATCTACTAATTCTTTAACACCTTCTAAAACTACATCATAAACATTAGGCTTTACAGCTACTATAACTATATCACTAAATTTTACTACTTCTTTAGAATTAGTAGTTACATTTATACCATATTCATTTTTTACATTTTCAAGTGCTAACTCATTTAAATCAGAAGCTATTACATTATTTGAGTCTACTAATTTTGATTTAACTATTCCACCTATCATAGCCTTAGCCATATTCCCTGAACCTATAAAACCAATTTTCTTATCCATCTTTAAAATCTCTCCTTATTATATGTTATAAATTTATCATTTTGATTAAACAAATATAGGGTCTGTCTTAAGAATTATTTAAGTAAATTTTATACTTTATGTTAATTCTTAAAACATACCCTTTTTTAGCTATTTTAGAAAGTTTGCTCAGTTCTTCCTATTATTTCGTCTTGAAGTGCTCTACTTAAATTATTAAAGTGATCACTATATCCTGCAACTCTAACGATTAGATCTTTGTATTCATCTGGATTTTTTTGAGCTGCTAATAAAATATTTTTATCAAATACATTAAATTGTATATGATGTCCATCCATATTAAAATATGTTCTAATTAAATTAGCCATATTGTCAAGTCCTTGTTCACCTTCTACAACTGCAGGTGCAAATCTTTGATTAAGTAAAGTTCCTCCAGTTTTTAAATGATCCATTTTAGAACAAGATTTTATAACTGCTGTTGGTCCAAATGTATCTGCTCCTTTTTCTGGAGATATCCCTTCTGATAATGGTTTTTGACTAAGTCTTCCATTTGCACTAGCTCCCATAACTTCCCCAAAATATACATGGCAAGTTGTAGGTAACATATTTATTCTATAATCAGCTCCTAGTGGAGATTTTCTTCCTGTAACTTCATTGTAAAATGCATCAAATGTATCCTTCATCAAATCATCTGCATAGTCATCATCATTACCATATTTAGGAGTTTTATTAACTACCATATTATATATAGCTTCATGTCCTTTAAAATTATCACTTAAGGCTTTTAATAACTCATCCATACTAAATTTTTTCTTATCAAATACATTGTATTTTATTGAACTTAAACTATCTGTTATAGTGCCTATACCAACACCTTGTATATATTTAGTATTGTATTTTGCTCCACCTGCATTATAATCCTTAGCATTTTTAATACACCCTTCTACTATAACACTCATTAAAGGAGCTGGCATATGCTTTTGATATATTTTTTCTATTACATTATTTCCTTTAACCTTTATATTAACAAAGTGGTTTAATTGAGCTTTGAAAGCCTCAAATAATTCTTCATACGATTTAAATTCTCTAGCATCTCCAGTTTCTATACCTAGCTTCTTATTAGTCATTGGATCTATACCATTATTTAAAGTTATTTCAAGTATCTTTGGTAAATTTAAATATCCAGTAAGTATATAAGCTTCTTTACCATAGCATCCAGTTTCAACACATCCGCTAGTTCCACCACATCTAGCATCTTCTATAGTTTTTCCTGCCTCTAATAGTTCTTGCATTATAGCTTCTGTATTATAAAATGCTGGTTGACCCCAACCTTTTCTAGATATTTCACAAGCTCTTTTTAAAAATTTACTTGGAGTTTTTCTACTTATCTGAACATTTGAACTTGGTTGTAATAACTTCATTTCATCCATTACATCTAGTATTATATAACTTACATCATTAACTCCATCTTTACCATCTTCTGTTATCCCACCAGTATTTATGTTAGCAAAATCAGTATAAGTTCCACTTTCTTTTAGCGTAACTCCTACTTTTGGAGGAGCTGGTTGATTATTAAACTTAACCCATAAACATTCTAATATTTCCTTGGCTTTTTCTCTGTTTAATATATTATCATCAATATCTTTTTCATAAAAAGGATTTAAATGTTGATCAAATCTTCCTGGACTAAATGCATCCCATATATTAAGTTCAGTTGTAACCCCAACATGCACAAACCAATACATTTGAACTGCTTGATGAAATGTTTCTGGCTTATTAGCTGGAACTACATCACAATTTTTTGCTATTAATAATAAATCATTTTTCTTTTTTTCATCATTTTCTTTCAATGCTAATTCTCTAGCATATTCAGCATAACGTTTTCCGTAAGATATTATTGCATCACAAGCAATAGACATACCTTCCAATTGTGCTTTTTTATCATACGCATTACTATCATTTATAAAATCTAATTTTGATATTTCTTCTTCAATCTCATTTTTAAAATCTAAGAATCCTTTTTTATATATACTACCTCCACAAACAGTATGACCTGGTGCTCTTTGTTCCATAAACTCAGTAAATATTCCAGCTTCATAACAATCTAACCATTCTTTTCCCATAGAGTTTACTATTTTTTGTCTTATTTGTCTATTTTTCCAAAAAGGTATTATTTCTTCTTCATGAATTTTTTTAACTTTATCACTTACTTTAAATGATATAATTTCTCTTCTATCCATTATGTCTAAATCTTCCATTGTATGACAACATAATTCTGGATAAGTAGGTGTACTTTGTGGTGAGTCTCCTTTTTCTCCAACTATAAGCTCTCCATCATTTATACAAAGAGTTCTATTTTCCATGTAATGCTTAAATGCTAATGCTCTAAGTACTGGTATTTCAACGCTTCCTTCATATTTTTTATATCCTTCAGTTATAAGTTTTGCTCTTTCAATAGTTATAAATGGTTGTGTATCAACACTTTGCTTTCTTAACTTCTTAGTTCTATCAAAACTCCCTCTTTCCATAAAGTTATCCCCCAATCTTTGTATTAAAATTATTTTTTTCGAATAATGCTTTTATCTCTTCTAATTTTTCATCCGAAGGCCTGCTTAAATTTTCGCCTTCGTAATTCATATAAAGCTTTTTATATTTATGCATACCTATATTATGGTATGGCAATAAATTAACTTTTTTAATATTTAAAAATTTTATAAAGTCTATTATTTTTATGATTTCATTATTATCTCTATCAACATTAACCCCTTCAATTAAAGGTATTCTTATATTTATATTTGCACCTTTGTCACTTAATTTAACTAAATTTTCTAATATTAATTCATTAGACTTATTAGTATATAACTTATGTTTTTCATTATCTATTAGCTTTATATCATATAAAAAAGTATCTACAAATGGTAGTATAGCTTCATAGTTTTCAAACTTTGCATATCCACATGTATCTATAGCTACATTTATTCCTTTTTCTTTACATAAAATAACCAATTTTTTTATATATTCAATATCTTGAGTCATTACCTCTCCCCCAGATAATGTAACTCCTCCATTAGATTCTTCATAAAACATCATATCTTTCGTTATCTCTTTGATTAAATCTTTTATCTCATAAGTTTTACCTACTATTTCTCTAGCATTATTTAAACAATAATCTATACAAGTTTCACAAAATTTACAATTTTCTTTATCTAAATATATAAAATTTTCTTTTGTATATATAGCATTATTAGGACATTTTTTAATACAAGTTTCACATTTTGAACACTTTTCTTCATTATATAAAACTTCTTTATTATACTCTTGACTTTCTGGGTTATGACACCATATACATTCTAAGGGACATCCCTTAAAAAATATAGTAGTTCTAATACCATCTCCATCATGTAAACTATATTTTTGTATGTTTATTATCAGTGGCTTTTTCATTTAATCACCTTCAAATATTATTTTTAGTTATTATTAAAAGGGTTTGGTGTTGCAACAACTAATATTCTAACCATTTTATTTGTGTAGTTTGCCCAGTTGTGATTTCGTGAAGAATTATAGTGTATGCTATCTCCAGGATAAAGTTCATGTTGTTCTCCATCTAAAAACAAAGTTAACGTCCCTTCTAATACATATATAAATTCTTCTCCTTCGTGCATATATGATTGTATATCTTCATCAGTATTATTAGGAAGTATATCTATAAATCTAGGTAGCATTTTCTTTTTACTTAAATCATTTGATAAATTATATTGAATACATCCTGAAGTACATATATTAAATACTTCTTTTTCGTAACTTCTAATTATTGGCTTTTTCTTTGTTTTTGGCTTTAAAAAGAAATAAGATAATTCAACTTCAAATACATCAGCTATAGTTCCTAAAGTATCTGTGGCTATACTCGTTAATCCTCTTTCCAGTTGTGATAAAAAGCCTATAGATAGATTAGTTTTTTCACTTAAATCTTTTAAAGTCATTTTATTCTGTGTTCTTAAGTGCTTTATTTTAGCTCCTATATGTTCGTTCATTTTGCCTCCTCTTTAACAAACCTTTTCCTTAATTTTAATATACTATATTGTTATAAAATTGTCTATCCGATTTTATAATATTATGAAATTTTTTTAGTAATAGTTAATTTACTAATTTTTAATAAAAAAACTATAGGTTAAAAATTAACCTATAGTTTTTTTTCATCAGATTTCTCTTTTTTTAACATACATACTATAAATCCTATAGATGTTATAGCAATCGACATTATATATAATATCTTAAGTCCAAATACATCAATACCAAGCCCTACTGGTAATTTTATAATAGATGATGATATTCCTATAGCCATTGATGTTATTGTTAAAGCTGTTGCTTGTATTTCACTTGAGAATTTTTCTTTTATGTAACCTATATATGCTACTAGCATAATTGAAAATGCAAGTGCTGTAAGTGGTGCTGTAATTATAAACATTGTTGGTGAACCTGCAAATAAACAAGTTATCCATCTAAGTAAGAATGTTAATATACCTATTTTAAATACATTCTTATATCCATATTTTAATACTAACTTATTAATTTTTGCCATAAAGAATATCTCAGGCAAAGCAGTAAATATTACTAACGTTCCTATATCTCCTTGACTTGCTCCTAATTCTATTAGATATAAACCTTGATATGCATTAGTAACTTCACTAATACTTATAGTGCTTATTACTATAAGTAATAACCATAAATATGATTTGTCTTTTAATAACTCTTTTAAATCCTTCTTTAAAGTAGATGTTTCCATTTTTTCTTCTTCATCATACTTTTTAGAATTTAAAAAAGGAAGTACTAATAAAGATACTATAAATAGTACTATATATACTAAAAATATTATTCTAGAATTTGAAGTTACTTTAATAAGTTGTCCTGTTAAAAAGCTTATTAAAGCAAATCCTACAGATCCACCACTTCTTATTATTCCATAATTTACATTATTATGTTTGCAATAATCCGTAGTTATATTATCAGCTAAAGGAGATATTGCATATCTAAAAGCTTCAGCTAAAGTTGCTACTAAAAGTAATATTGGAAACATCTTAACACTAGAGTACATACCCATTATTACACAGTTTATAGCTATACATATTCCAAGTATTTTCTTATCTTGTTTAGTTACATCTGTTATAATTCCCCATAATGGTACTACTAATATACCTATTATAGATGGCACAGATGTTATGATTCCTATTTGTGATGCAGATAAGTTTAATGCTCCATCTAAGTATGGAACTATATATGGTATAAAAGCGCCTAATCCTCCATATATAAGCACATAATATAAATAATATTTTTTCATGTCTTGCTCCCTTCAGTCAGTTAAATACACTATATTATATCATAATTTTGTATATCTATGATAAAAAAAAGAAAGGATTTCATTCATTCTTTTCTAGTTTTATTTATTTTTATCCAAAATACTATTTTTATTAATATTTTTCCCTTTAAGTACTATTATCATTAAAATTGTACATAAAATATTTTCTTTAAAATTTGATGATATTTATACTAATAGTATTGTTGTTAACTTATATTTTTAAACCTATTTTTAATTTTAAAAATATACACTTATTAAGTTACTTTTCATACTGCAAAAAATGCTATAATATATATAGTATATTACAATTTAACATATTTAATTTATTACTATTATAAATTTGAAAGGTCGTATTTTATGGATATAAGTAAAGAAAATATAGATAAGGTTGGATATTTAAACGAAAATTTTAAAATTTTCCATATAAAAGATATGAAAGAAATTAAATTTGATTACCATCACCATGAATTTAATAAAATTACAATTTTAATCTCTGGAGATGTGGATTATTTGGTTGAAGGAAAATCTTATAAACTAAAACCTTGGGATATTTTATTTGTAAGTAATACGGAAATCCATAAACCAATTATAAATCCTGAAAAATATTATGAAAGAATAGTTATTTGGATTAATCCTGAATATATAGAAAGTCACAATTACGGTGATGATTTATTTACTTGCTTTAACATATCTAGTAAAAATAAATCTAATTTACTTAGGCTTAATCAAACTGACTTAGATAATGTAAAAAATTTATTATTTAGTATCAAATCTGCTGATAATTCTAGTGATTTTGGTCATATTATATTAAAAAACTCTTTATTTATGCAATTTTTGGTTCTAATTAATAGATTATCTCTTAAAAATGATAATACTTCAGATGATGTTGAATATGATGAAACTATTCAACAAATATTTAATTATATAAATGAAAACCTAAATAAAGATTTGTCAATAGATAATATAGCTAATAAGTTTTTTATGAGTAAATACTATTTAATGAGAAAATTCAAATCTCAAACTGGCAGTTCACTACATAGTTATATAGTTCAAAAACGACTTATATATGCTAAGTCCCTAATAAAAAAAGGCTATCTTATGAGTGATGCATGTATTGAATGTGGATTTAAAGATTATTCTAGTTTTGTTAGAGCTTTTAAAAAATCTTATGGTGTTTCACCTAAGCACTATTTAGATAGAATAAATGAATTTGAAAAAAATCCTTTTGAAATAGAATAAAAAATGCTTAAATAAAATATTTAAGCATTTTTTGTCTTATCTTATTATTCATTATAAATCTATATTTTTTCCAATTTCATTTTTAATAGCTTTTTCATATATTTTATTCGCTACTACTATATCAAATAGACCCATACCTACTGATTTATATAATGTCGTTTTATTATTCATATCAAATCCTTTATTATCTCTAAGGAAATTCCCCATATTTTCTATATCTTCAGATTTTATAAGATTATTTTTTATAGGCTGATATAAATCTCCACTTTCTTCTTTTGCAAAATCAGTATCTACTACAATCTTATCTACTACATCAAATAAAGCATCTGGTAACTCCCTCATATCAGGTTTATAAGATCCTATAGCTATTATATGTTTTCCTTTTAGTAACTCTTTTTTATTATCTATAACCGGTTGGTGTGAAGTTGTGGCAGTTATTATAACTTCACTATTTTTTAATAATTCTATAGAACTATTAACTACAATTATATCAACATCTTCTAATTCTTTTTTTAGTTCTTCTTGTAGTTTGATAGCTTTTTCTTTAGTTCTATTGTATAAATATACTGTCTTTATATTTCTAGCTTTACATGCATATAAAACTTGATAAAAGCCTTGTTCTCCTGTTCCAATTAATCCTATAGTTTTTACATCTTCACTTGTAGTATGTCTAACTCCTACTCCTCCTACAGCTCCAGTTCTAACAGATGTAAGTGTTTTCCCATCCATCATACATACTATCTCACCAGTTTCTATATTATTTACTAACATAACTCCATCTATAATTGGTTTGTTTATTTTAGCATTATTTGGAGCAACAGTAAGGATTTTTGTTCCAAATGATTTTTCTGTAAAGCATGGCATATAAAGTGATGTTAAATCTCCATTTTCTACTTGTATTCTATCTGGCATATTAAATAATTTATCTGCATATATTTTATAAGCTTCTTCTACTGTAGCCATACATTCATCTAATGTTATTGATTTTAGTATATCTTCCTTGTTTAAGTATATCATATTAGACTCCTTTCATGATTTTTATATAAATCAGGAGTACATAAAGTTCAAAATAAATTAAATCTTATATACTCCCATAAAATAAATCTATTCTATATACTCTCCTGTTATATATCCATATCCTCCATTATATCTTATCTTATGCCATCCATTTTGACTTTCTACTATCTCTACTTTTTCTCCATTTTTTAATGATCCTATTAAAGGATATTTTGTTCCATATCCACTTCTTATATTAAGTCTAGTTGCTGTTACTACTCCTGTATTTTTAACTGTCAGCTTATTTTGTTCTTGATTATTTGGTGGTTTTACTACACTTTCACCTATTTTTATATAATCTCCTGATACGTAGCCATATCCTCCATTATATTTTATCTTATGCCATCCATTTTGA